>NZ_JBFUGT010000011.1:0-99041 GCF_056402775.1 Rhodococcus sp. P3_B8 | reverse complement strand
TCCGTTACCGAAAGCCCCCCAACCTTGTTGGGGGGCTTTYGGCATTCCTGGGGACATTCGCCGACCGCATTTGATAACGCTGCGGTAACGTCCCCCCGGTTCCCCTATGGCAGGTCCTTCGCCTGCGTAACGTGGCCCGGGCAGATCCGTTGGGATCGTGCCGTGCGGTGCGCGTCCTCCCGGATCACCCGAGGTGACGAAGGGAATCTGTGGTGACGAGCACGATGTCGAAACAACGTCCGGTAGTCAGGGCGGCTGTCGCCTTCGCGGGCATGATGGTGGCCGCCGGCTCCCTGGCGGGGTGCACGAAGACCGACACGACCAGCGGCGGATCACTCCTCCAGCAGCTGCAGGACAGCGGAACGGTGACCGTCGGCTTCGCCGGCGAGGCCCCGTACAGCTTCGAGCAGGACGGCCAGCTGACCGGCGCCACCGTGGCTCTGCACCGCGAGATCTTCAAGAACCTGGGCATCGACAACGTCGAGGGCGTGAGTACCGACTTCGGGGCACTCATTCCCGGGCTGCAGGCCCGCCGCTTCGACGTCGTCAGCGCCGGAATGTCGATCCTGCCGCAGCGGTGCGAGCAGGCAGCGTTCAGCGAGCCGGAATTCAACTACACGACCGCGCTGATGGTGCCCAAGGGGAATCCCGCGAAGCTCACCGACATGCAGTCGGTGCAGCAGAGCGGGGTGCGGATGGCCGCGATGACCGGGGCGATCGAATCGGACTACGCGCAGCAACTCGGGATCGATGCGATGCAGGTGGCGTCGCCGCAGGACGGAATGGACGCCGTCGCCAACGGGCGAGCCGATGTCTTTGCGCTCACCGGAATCTCACTGAACTGGCTGGCGCAGAACAACCCGCAGGCCCCGGTGGAAGTGACCAGCTCGTTCGTCGCCGAGATCGACGGGGTACCTCAGGTCGGTGCCGGAGGCACGGTCTTCCGCAAGGAAGACACCGAGTTGCGCGACGCGTACAACGCCGAGCTGGCCAAGATCACCTCCGACAAGGACAAGTACCTGTCCATCGTCGGACCGTTCGGATTCACCGCGGAGGAACTGCCCGATCCGAACCTGACCACCGCCAAACTCTGCGGCGGGGCCRGCTGATCGTCGGAGAGGTCTGCTGCCTGTGAAGGAGAACATCGACGCCTTTCTGGACGCGTGGCCGAGCATCCAGGAAGGGATCGTTGTCACGCTCCAACTGACGGCGGGCGGTGCCCTCCTCGCGTTCGTCCTCGCGCTCGCGCTCGGGCTGGCCGCCCGTGCGCACAACATCGTGATCAGGGGATCGGCGCGCGCGTTCATCGAATTCTTCCGGGGCACTTCGCTGTTGGTGCAGCTGTTCTGGTTGTTCTACGTGGTTCCGCTGTTCGGCTACCTCATCGACCCGGTGCTCTGCGGGATCCTCGCGCTCGGGCTGAACTACGGCGCCTACGGAGCCGAGGTGGTTCGGGGCGCGATCAACTCGGTGCCGCAATCGCAATGGGAGGCGGCGACAGCGCTGGACTTCAGTCACTGGCAGCGGTTGCGCCGGGTGGTCTTCCCGCAGGCCTGGGCCGAGATGATTCCTCCGTTGACCAACCTCCTGATCCAGCTCCTCAAGGGCACAGCGCTCGCGAGCTATATCCTTCTGCAGGACTTGACCTTCGAGATCGACCAACTCCGGCAGACGACCGGAAACACGCTCTTCGCGTTCGGCGTCGGGCTCGTCATCTACTTCGTCATCGGCTACGTGCTGACACTGGTGATGAACGCGCTGGAGGTGCGGGCGAAGAATCGCCTCGGCACTGGACCGTCGCTGCGTGAGATCTTCAGCCTCGCACCCACCGATCCGCGGGGACTGGAGGCCGCGAAGCAATGAGCGTCCAGTGGAGTTGGGACCGAGCGTTCGAGGCTCTGCCCGTGCTGCTCGAGGGTTTCAAGATCACCCTCATCGCCACCGTTCTCGGGTTCCTGATCTCCGTCGTTCTCGGTCTCGTCATCGCCTTGATCCGGCAGGCCGCGCCGCGATGGGTGAGTGTCCCGGTCCGCGCGATCAGTGAATTCATCCGGCTGACCCCGCTCGTCGTGCAACTGCTGTTCGTGTACTACACGTTCACGGGACTGTCGCCGCTGCAGATCGGTGTCGTCGTACTCGGAATCCACTATTCGACGTACATGGCCGAGGTGTACCGGGCGGGAATTGAAGCGGTGCCCGTCGGCCAGTGGGAGGCGGCGCGGGCGTTGTCCATCGCGCCCACCCGGACGTGGCGTGCGATCATCCTGCCGCAGGCCATCCGTCGCGTCGTCCCGGCGCTGGGCAACTACGCGGTGTCGATGTTCAAGGACACCCCGTTCCTCTTCGCCATCACGGTGGTGGAGATGGTGACGGCCGCGCAGCAGTTCGGCGCCCGACATTTCCAGTACCTCGAACCGTTGACGCTGGCGGGTGTGATCTTCCTGGTCGCCAGCTACCCGACGTCCCTGCTCATACGGCGATTGGAGAGACGTCTTGCCCGATGACGCGAGCACAGCAACCCCGATGATCCGATTCGACGACGTAGTGAAGCAGTTCGGCGACCACGTCGTGCTCGACCACCTGGACTTCCAGGTCGCGCGCGGTGACCGGGTGACCCTGATCGGTCCGAGCGGATCGGGGAAGACGACCATCCTGCGACTACTCATGACCCTCGAGAAGGTGAACGAAGGCGTCATCTGGGTGGACGGGGTACCTCTGACGCACGAGGAGAAGGGAAGCAAACTCGTGCCGGCGTCGGAGAAGTACGTGCGCCGGATACGACGCCGGATCGGCATGGTCTTCCAGCAGTTCAACCTGTTCCCCAACATGAACGTGATCGAGAACATCACCGAAGCGCCGATCCACGTGCTCGGGCTGGACAAGGCCGCGGCCGTGACGAGGGCACGCGAGTTGCTCGAGACGGTCGGTCTGTCGGACAAGGAAACCGCGCACCCGACGCAACTGTCCGGTGGCCAGCAGCAGCGAGTGGCGATCGCGAGAGCGCTCGCCATGGACCCCGACATTCTGCTGCTCGACGAGGTCACGTCGGCGCTGGATCCCGAGTTGGTGGCGGACGTCCTCGACGTGCTGAGGAACGTCGCGCGCACCACCGACATCACGATGCTGATCGTCACGCACGAGATGCAGTTCGCGCGGGACGTGTCGAACCGGGTGATGATGTTCGACGCCGGGCGGGTCGTGGAAGAAGGCGACCCGGCGACGATCTTCACCGCGCCGAAGAACGAGCGCACCAAAACCTTCCTGAAGGCCGTACTGGCCGAATGATTCCCGGCTAGCTCGAACTGGTCGCGAGTTCGGTCTCCTCGGTGGCGGCGCGTCGGGCCAGCCGGCCCGCCATCCACGCGCACACCAGCAACTGCAGTTGGTGGAACAGCATGAGCGGCAGCACGATCAGGCCGATCGGCTGGCTCGCGAACAGGACGGTGGCCATCGGAAGTCCGGTGGCGAGGCTCTTCTTCGACCCGCAGAACGTGATCGTGATCTGGTCGGCGCGGTCGAAGCCGAGTCGCTTCGACCCGAACCACGTGACGGACAGGACCACGGCGAGCAGCACCGCGCACACCGCGAGCAGAGCCAGGAGTCGCCCGACGGACAGTGTGCCCCAGATGCCCTCGTTCATTCCCTCACTGAATGCGACGTAGACGACCAGCAGGATCGATCCCCGGTCGACGAGCTTGAGCGGTGCGCCGTGCTTCTTCACCCAGGGACCGATCCACCGCCGCACCGCCTGGCCGGCGATGAACGGGAGCAGGAGCATGACGAGGATGCCGATCGCGGAGGACCCGTCGAAGCCTGCCCCCTCGCTCGTCATCAGCAATGCCACGAGGAGCGGTGTCACGAAGATGCCGAGGATGTTGGAGAACGAGGCGCTGACGATGGCGCCGGGCACGTTGCCCCGGGCGATCGACACGAAGGCGATCGACGACTGGACGGTCGACGGCAGCAGGCAGACGTAGAGGAGGCCCAGGTACAGCGGTTGGGTCAGGATCGTCGGGACCAGCACGCGCGCAGCGATTCCGAGTAGTGGGAAGATCACGAACGTCGCGGCGAGGATGGTGATGTGGAGACGCCAGTGACGCAGGCCGTGCAGCGCCTCCTGCGTGGACAGTCGGGCGCCGTAGAGGAAGAACAGAATTCCGACGGCAACCTTCGTGGCCCACGTGAACGCGGTCAGGGCCGTGCCGTCCGCGGGGATCAGGCTGGCGATCCCGACGGTGATCAGGATGCCGAGAATGAACGGATCGAGTCTTCTGAGCAGCGGGATCTTCGTCAGCATGGTTCGACCGTAAGGAACGCGCGGATATTTCGAAAGACGATAGTCGCGTTTACTGTAATGCCGAACCGTGATAACAATGGGTGATGTTCGATCCCGTTCATCTGCGGAGCTTTCTCGCGGTCGCGCGCACCCGCAGTTTCACGGCCGCGGCCCGGCGCCTGAACCTGCGGCAGTCGACGGTCAGCCAGCACGTGGGAAAGCTGGAACTGGCCGCCGGGCGCCGCCTGTTTCTGCGGGACACACATTCGGTCGAACTGACCGCGGACGGCTCGGTGATGGTCGGTTTCGCGACGTCGATACTCGAGCGGCACTCGGACGCCGAGCGCTACTTCACCCAGTCCGGTGTGCGGGGACGCGTCCGGTTCGGGGCGTCCGAAGATCTGGTTCTGCACGAGCTACCTCATATTCTGGGCGAGTTCCGCCGCAGCCATCCGCTCGTCGATCTCGAACTCACAGTGGCGTTGAGTGAAGTGTTGTTCCGGCAACTGCACGAAGGCCGGCTGGACCTGGTGTTCGGGAAGCGGCGCAGAGGAGACCGGCACGGCGAACTGGTGTGGACCGACCGGTTGGCGTTCTTCGCGGCCCCCGACTTCGTTCCGGATGCAGAGGGGCCGGTGCCGCTGGTGACGTATCCGCCGCCGTCGATCACGAGGGAAGCGGCGCTCGACGTCCTGGAGAAGTCCGGGCGCGGTGCGCGGGTGGCCTGTGTGACGGACAGTTTGAACGGGTTGCGGGCCGCGTGTCTTGCGGGTCTCGGCGTCGTGTTTCACGCGGAGACCCTGCCGCCCGCGGGACTGGCGCCGGTGTGGATGCGTTCGCGCGACGAGTGGGGACCCGCCGTCGACGTCGAATTCGTGCTGGAGGCCCGCCGGAGTGTTCTCAGCGAACCGGAGCAGGCGCTGCGCGCCGCCATCCTCGAGAATGCGGATCGACTGCGCGCGTGACCTCGGCGGGAAAATCGCCCCCACCGAGGCCGTCGAACTGTCAGAAGATGAGCACGGACAGCGCGGTGGACAGCACCAGGCCGGACACCACGGGCACGAAACACTTCCTGGCGAGTTCGAGGACGGGCACACGGGCGAAGCCGGCCACCGCGATCAACGACGACCAGACGACGAGCGTTCCACCGCCGGACCAGATGTTCCCCATCTGACCGATCGCGGCCAGAGTTGCGGGGTCCATCCCGACGGCAGGCCCGAGCGCGCCCGCGAGTGAACCGGTGAGCGGCAGCCCGGTGAATCCGGAGCCCTCGAGGCCCGCGATCATGCCGATGGCGAGGATGCCGAACGACGTGACGAACGCGTTCTGCGGCAGGTGGGACTGCGCGGCGTTCACCAGGTCGAAGAGCAGCGTCGGGCCGGTCGCATCCGCAGGAAGCCCGAGAATGGCGGCGGAGAAGTCACCGTTGCCGATGAAGAAGAATCCGGCGATCGGGATCACGATGCCCATGGCCTTGAATGCGAAGACCAGACCGTCGATCAGGTGCTCGGACGTCGTCTCGAGGAAACCCTTCTTGTCGTTGGTCGCGGCCGCGGCGAAGAGGATGAGCGCGGCGATGCCGCCGACCATCGCCGCCGCGTCGCCGCCCTTGAGGTCGGGCACCAGATCGGTGAACTTGCCGACCATGAGGTAGACGATGAACGCCAGATACGCGGTGGGCACCAGTACTGCGAAAGTCTTTGCGGCGCGGATGCTCTTGAACGTGTCGTCGATGACCTGCCGGGCGGAGGCCGTGACGGGTTCGGCGAGGACCGCCGTCGACGTCGGGGGAGCGGCACTCGTCGCCGCTTCGGCCGGTGCACGATCGATCGCGCCGCCGCCGGTGGGGGTAGCACCGGCCTCGGGGGCGTCGCCGCCGGGCTTGCCGAAGTCGCTCTCCGCGCGTGCCTCCCAGTCGGTGAGCAGTTCCGGTGCGGGGCGGCGCATGTGCCTGCGCTGCGTGAAGTAGGCGATGAGGAGTGCGGTGAGACCGACTATCAGGGACATCACCAGGGCGCGGTCCGCGACGACGTCCGGATCGACTCCTGCCGACTTTGCCGACAGGCCCGGCGCCACCTTGATGATGTAGTCGGACGACAGCGCCATGCCCTGCCCGCAGATCGCGATCGCCATGCCGACCGCCATCGGGGGAAGGCCGGCGCGGATGGCGACGGGGATGAGGACGGCTCCGATCAACGGAMCCGCGGGGGTTGGCCAGAAGAACAGCGAGATCGTGTAGGTGACGACGGCCAGGACGATGAAGCTGCTGGTGCCGCCGCGCATGACGCGCCGGAACGGGGCGACCATCAACCGGTCGGCTCCCATCTGCCGGAGGGCGCCGAGCATCGCCGTCACCAGCGAGATGATGAGGAAGATGTTGAACAGCTCGCGGGCGGCGACGAGGCTCGCGTTGAAAATCGACGCGAGACCGGTGACGAGGCTGTCGGAGAACACGAAGGCGGTCAGGAACGTGCCGATGACGGCGGGGACGACGATGTTCTTCCGCATGAGCATCGTCCCGAGGATGACGATGATTCCTCCGAGATACACCCAATGTGCGGCGGTGAGACTTACATCCACGGTGCGCCCCTTCGAAATAGGTACAGACTAGTGGCACTAGTCACAGTGCAGTGATACTGCGCGGGGCGTTTTCCAGGGTCAACGTCCAGAGTGCACATCGATAACCAGCGTATTTGTGCATTGTGCCCGGCATTTTTCGCCGGGATTGCTTGTTGTCACGCGCAAGTAAAGGAATGCTCGGCAGAAGCCGTTTCACGGAATCCTGTGTTCATAATTAGGCTTGCCTAACCAAATTTGGCGAGCGGGGCGCGGCAAGGGATCCCGGCGAGAACGGGCATCGCCGGAACGCGAATTCTCGGATGAAAGTGGACTCTATGAACACGGCGGTCGGTCAGGCTCAGAGTGCAACCGCGGGTGACGAACGCGGACCCGGCACGTCGCCCGCGCTGGCGGCGCTGCTCGCCGGAACGTTCGTCGGCACGGTCAGCAACAACATCGTCAACGTTCCGTTGAACGCGATCCTCACGGACTTCGACGCCGGTCTGGGCAGCGGCATCTTCGTCGTCGTCGGATTCCTCCTCACGTTCGCGGCGACGATGCCGCTGGCCGGGTGGATCGGAGACCGGTTCGGGCGCAGGCGCGTGTACTGCGCCGCCCTATTGGGAACCGCGGTCTGTTCGCTCGGCGCGGCGCTCGCGCCGTCCCTGCCCGTGCTCGTGCTGTGGCGGTCGCTCGGCGGGATCGCCGCGGCCGCGTTCGCGCCCGCGGTCATGGGCCTGATCGCGTGGTTGTTCGGGCCCGCACGGCGAGCGCGCGCCGTCGGCGCCTGGGCTGCGGTGAACGGGATCGGGCAGGCCGTGGGCCCGTCCATGGGTGGAATCGTCAGCGACTGGTGGGGCTGGCGGTGGGCGTTCGTGTTACTGGTGCCGGTCGCCCTGATCGGGTACGCCGCGACCCTCCGCTACATCCCGCGCTACCCCGGCAAGGAGATGCGGCTCGACGTGATCGGAGCGTCCACCGTCACACTCGGCGCGGTCCTGCTGATCCTCGGCCTCACGACCGTCTCGATGGAGCAGGTGCCCGCCTGGGTCAGCATCACGACCATCGGCGGCGGAGTCGTCGTCACGGCCGGGTTCGTGCTCCACTGCCGGCGGGCGGCGAACCCGTTCGTGCCCATCGACCTGGTGATCGAATCGCGGTTCCTGCGTAGTGCGCTCGCTGCCTTCACCCAGATGTTCGCGCTGGGTGCCCTGCTGCTCGCGCTTCCGCTCTACCTGACGGGCACGGGCAGTTCGACCACGCAGGCGGGGCTGATGCTCTTCGTGCTACCGGTCGTCATGACGTGCGTGGCGCCCGTCGTCGGGCGTCTCGTCGACAGGATCGGGGCCCGGGTGGTGATGCGAACCGGTCTGGCGGTGTTGGTCAGTAGTCAAGTGGCCCTGGCGATCACGTTGTCCGCGGACGTCCGGAACCCGGTCGCCGTCGGCGCCGTGCTCCTCGTCGCCGGAGTGGGGATCGGCATGGTCCAGACACCCGCCGCGGCCGGTTCGACCCGATCGCCCGCCGGGGCCGTCGGAACCGGCCTGGGACTGTTCAACCTCATCCGCTTCGGTGGCTCGGCCGTGGGCGCCGCCTGGGTGGGCGTGGCCGCGCACCTGTCGGCCGATCCGTACGGACTGCTGTTCGCCGTGGCGGCCGTCGTCGTGCTCGCCGGACTGGCCGGGACGTTCGCCGGCGAGAACCCGGTGGCCGGCTGAGGGCTAGCGGGTCACGATCTCGTGGTTGACGGTGTCCTGCACCTGGGAGAGCAGATCGAGACGGAGAGCCAGCCACAGCGTGAACTGGTTCTCGGGTTCCCGGATATCCATGCCGATGAGCCGAGACGTGCGATCGAGCTTGGCGATCATCGTGTTCCGGTGGATCCGGAGGCGCCGTGCGGCGGCGTTGATGTTGCCGCCCTCCTCGAGGTAGGCGAACAGCAACTCCTCGGTGTCGGCATGCGAACTCGACGCCCGAAGGGGACCGAGAACGTCACGGATGAGCCGTCGGCTCTCGTCGGTGTCGGTGGCGCGGGCGAGCACACTGAACCCGCGAAGGTCGTTGTAGGCCACCGAACCGGACAGTCCGAGCCGCTGGGCGATGCCCAGGGTGATGCGGGCCTCGCGGTAGCTTTCCCCGACATCGCGGGCACCCGCCGCGGGACGTCCGTGGGCCACCGGAATCCGCTGACCCAAACGGGTTTCGAGATCGAGCGACATGGCGTGGGCGTACTCGCTGATCTCGGATTCGACACCCGGCGTGTCGACGGAGCTCAACGATCGGATCACCACGAGCACGTCGCCGATGACGGTGACGTGCGAACGTACGCCCGGACGCGGCAGGACGCCGGCGGCGTACCGTGCCAGCCGGACCATGCTCGCGCCGGGTCGTCCCGACGCCCGGTCGACGAGACCGGGGGCGACGAACACGATGTAGTGCAGGTCCAGATCGATCTCGTGCAGCGCGGCCCGGGTGCGCAGGTCGTGGTCGTTGGCGAAGTTTCCGTGCACGAGGGCCTGGACGAAGTCTCCGCGCGCCCGCTCCTCGGCCTCGTCCACGCTCCGCTGCCGGAGCATCTCGGTGCCGATGATCGTTCCGGCCTGTTCGACGACCACCCGGTGCTGTGCGATGTCGTGTCTGCGGGGGTTCGCCCCGGGGACGACGACCACGATCCAGCCCTCGTAGCGGCCGGCGAGTTGCATGGCCCCGGCGACTGCCGTCGTGGGCGCGAACAGTCCCTCCGGATGCTCCAGGCGGAACACGTGAACGTTGTGCATCCGTGCCGGTGGTGATTCCTCGAGGCGCGGCAGGGCGTCCGCGAGAGCCTCCAGCAGGGCGACGGTGCCCGCGTCCTCGACGTCCGGGAGGCCGGCGTGCGCGAGGAGGCGTCCGCGGACGTCCAGGGCGACGGCGACGTCCGAGGTCAGCGTCGCGACCTCACGGATCAGCATCGGCAGGCCCGCGCCGCGGTGCAGCAACCCCGCAAGCGACTGGTGCACGGTGAGGGCGTAGCGCATCACGTGCGCTTCCTGGGTGAGTGCGCGCTCGGCGAGGAGCCGGTTGAGTGCGGTGAACCCGACGGGAAAACCCAGCTCCACGACCGTGAGTCCGGTCGGCCAGACCGTGCCCACGGGCGCCGACCCGTCGACGAGAAGGACCCCGGCGCCCCGCGCCACCAGCGACTCGAGTTCACGTCCGTGCGCGGACAGCGTCTCGGGCCGGGTGTACACAGCGACCTCGGCGAGGGAATCGGGCCTGCTCAGCACCTCACCCCACGGCAGGCACCACGTCACCGGACCGCTCAGGGCGTCCGTGCCGGACAGCAGCCGGGCCGACGCGAGCAGGGGCTCTTCCAGCAGGCCGCGTAACGACAGTCGCTCGTCCTCTGCGGCCGGTGTCGTGGTGTCGTCCACTGCGGACCCTCCTCGGGTGGTCGAGAAGTGCAGTATGGCGGAGCGCACGCCTGCACTGCCTATGCACTATGCCCTGATTTCGCCGAGAGTGCCGGATAGTTTGACCATGGTTCCTCCGGCGATGCCGGTGATAGAAATCGGTGYATCACTTCCTCCCGAATACGCAACGGAGAAGACAATGCATCAGGTTCACCGAATCACCCTCGACGACGCACTCCCACTGCTCGCCGCGGGACGCGCGAAGGCCGAGGAAATCGGCGTCAAGCAGACCCTGTGCGTCTGCGACGACGGCGGCAACGTGCTGGCTCTGCACCGACTGCCGGGAGCGCGCCTCACCGGCGTCGACATCGCGATCGCCAAAGCGTTCACCGCCGCCGGCCACGAGCGGGCAACGCACCTGTTCAACGAGGCTCCCGACGGTCCCGCGTTGCCCGGGAACGAGGCATTCGGCATCAGCCAGATGCTGCCGGGCAAGTTCGCGGTGTTCGTCGGCGGATTTCCCCTCGTCTTCGACGGCCAGATCGTCGGCGGCATCGGCATCAGCGGCGGAAACGGCAAGCAGGACAAGGCGGTCGGTGCGGCGATGCTGGCCGAGTTCGAAGCCCTCGCCGCAGTACCCAGCTGAACGTCCACGATGTGCCGACAACGTGCACATCGAAACCCTTCCAACGCAGTCACTTCGACCGTGGTCGGGCAGACCGGGAGTCGATAACGTCGAGTTCACTCCAGTCGGAGCATCCCCAACCAATCTCATACTCGAGGAAGACGAGGCACATCATGACCGAACTTCTAGGCAGGGACGATTTCCGCGCAGCTCTGGAGAACGCGATCAAGGGCCGCGAGGCGAAGAACGCGTCGTTCAGCAAGGCGTGGGCCGAGGGCAAGCTCGAGAAGCACCATTTCGCGCGGTGGGCGGAGAACCACTACCACTACGTCGGACCCTTCGCCGACTACCTCGCGAACATCTACTCGAACACCCCCGACACCTTCACCAATGCAAAGGATTTCACCCTCCAGAACATGTACGAGGAGGAACTGGCCGACATCCGGCACACCGACCTCCTCATCAAGTTCGCCGAGGCGTGCGGCACCACGAAGGAACGCGTCGAGGACCCGTCGAACATGAACGCGATCACCCGCGGTCTGCAGTCCTGGTGCTACGCGGTGTCGCAGCGTGAGCACTTCGTCGTGGCCACCGCCGCACTCGTCGTCGGACTCGAGTCGCAGGTACCGAGCATCTACAAGAAGCAGATCGTTCCTCTGCGTGAGGTGTACGGGTTCACCGAGGACGAGATCGAATTCTTCGACCTGCACATCACGTCGGACGTCGTGCACGGTGAGCGTGGATACCAGATCGTGCTCGACCACGCAGATACCCCGCAGCTGCAGCAGCGTTGCCTGCAACTCGTGCAGTGGGGAGCCGAGATGCGCTTCTCGTACACGAAGGGGCTCTACGACACGTACGTGGCAACCGACCTCGAGCTCGCGACCGCCTGACCGTGCGCAGGGAGGGGCCCGCATCGGGCCCCTCCCGACGCAGGCATCTCGCCCGACAGGAGAGAACGATGGAGACGAACTGGACCCGGCTGGTCACCGTCCGTGAGCTCGGCCGCCGCCGAAAGCTTCGCGTCGAGGTCGGCGACACCGCGGTCGCCCTGTTCCAGGCCGACGACCGGATCTACGCCTTTCGTGATCTGTGCATCCATCAGGATCGGTCACTGGCGAAAGGCACCCTGCTGCACGGGCGGGTCATCTGCCCAGGCCACCAGTGGGCGTTCGACCTCGACACCGGCTACGAGGAAGACCAGGACCTGTGCCAGCCGACCTACGCGGTGAAGGTCGAGGACGACGTCGTCTACGTGGATCTCACCCGCAGCCCCGATTACGCCGAGACCGCGACTTCGCCGGCCGAAGTCGACTGAGAGAGCGAGTGACCCCATGACGTTGAACACCATCGTCACCATCGGCGCCGGCCAGACCGCTGCCGTCGCGGCGCGCACCCTGCGACGCCGAGGATTCGACGGCAGGATCCTCCTCGTCGGCGACGAGTCGCACGCGCCGTATCAGCGGCCACCGCTGTCCAAGGAATTCCTTGCCGGGCAAGAGGATCGCGAATCGTTGATGCTGCTTCCCGACGCGTGGCGAGACAAACAGAACGTCGAACTCCTCACCGGCACGACGGTGACCCGGATCGACGCGAGCGGTGGTTCGGTCGAACTGTCCGACGGGCGAAGCATCGCGGCCGACGCGGTACTGATCGCGACCGGCGGCAGACCGCGCACGATGCCGGTGAACGGGCCTGCGCCCGAACGGGTGCACTACCTGAGGACGATCGACGACGCCGAACGGCTCGCCGCCCACCTTCGTCCCGGCGTCGGTCTGGTGCTGATCGGCGGAGGCTTCGTCGGACTCGAAATTGCCGCCACTGCGACAGCCCTGGGCGCCGAGGTGACCGTCTTCGAAGCGGACCAGGTGCCACTCGCTCGAATCCTCGGACCCGAGATGGGCGACGTCTGCACTCGATTGCAACGGGAGAACGGAGTCACCGTCCGCGGCGGCGTCCGGGTCGACACCGTGACGACCCAGCCGGACGGCGTGCTCATCGCGCTCGAGGGCGGAGAGGTGATTTCGGCCGACGTCGTGGTGGTGGGCATCGGGATCGTCCCCAACGTCGAGGTCGCGCGGGCCTCCGGACTTGCCGTCGACGGCGGAATCCTCGTGGACGCGCAGGGGCGGACCTCGACTCCACACGTCTACGCCGCCGGCGACGTGGCAGCGCGATTCTCCGACGCGGCAGGCAGGCACGTTCGCGTCGAACACTTCGACAACGCGAGCAAGCAGGGGGCGGCGACCGCGAACCTCATGCTCGGACGCGTCGGGGTGGTGGACCCCGCGCACTGGTTCTGGTCCGATCAGTTCGGCAAGAACATCCAGTTCACCGGCGCGGCCCGCTACACCGACCTGGTATTTCGCGGCAGCGCCGACGACGGCGAGTTCACCGCCTTCTATCTGGACAGCGGTGTTCTGCGCGGCGCCTTCACGCTCGACCGCGGCGACGAGATCAGCGCGGCCCGAGAACTGATCGGCCGGTCGATCGCGCCTGCCCGGTTGGCGGACGAGGACGTCGACCTGTTCGACCTGATGGACGATGACGAGGAATTGGTGACGGTGTCATGATCGAGGGACTCAATCTCATTGACGGGCAGTGGGTCCCGTCGTCTTCCGGCGCGACGTTCGAGCGGCGCAATCCCGCGGATCACGACGACGTGATCGGCGTGTTCCCGGATTCCACGGAGGCCGACGTGGATGCCGCCGTCAGCGCGGTGGCCAAGGCGGCGCCGCAGTGGGCCGCGACGCCCCCGGAACGCCGCGCGGCAATCCTGGAAGCGGCGGCCGCGCACCTCGAGGCGCGGGCAGGCGACCTCGTCGACGAACTCGTCCGCGAGGAGGGCAAGACCCGGACGGAGGCGACCATGGAAGTCGGTCGCACACCGATGAACCTGCGCTTTTACGCGGGCGAGGCGCTCCGCACCACCGGCAGCACGTACCCCACCCCGGGGGAGGGACTCGTCATCACCCTGCGCGAACCTGTSGGAATCGTCGGGGCGATCACCCCCTGGAATTTCCCGCTCAACATTCCGTCGCGCAAACTCGGACCGGCGCTGGCCGCCGGAAACGTCGTGGTGTTCAAACCATCCGAACTCACCCCGCTGATGGGACAGCGGCTGGTCGAGGCGCTGCTGGCCGGGGGGCTTCCGGCCGGTGCCCTCGCCCTGGTCCAGGGTTCCGGTCGCGCCGGCGGCGCGGTCGCGGCGGACGAGCGCGTCGATGCCGTGACGTTCACCGGCTCCACCCACGTGGGCCGTGCGATCCACGCGGCGGTGGGTCCGTCTCGCCGCAGCCAGCTCGAGATGGGCGGCAAGAACCCCGTCGTGGTCCTCGGCGACGCCGACGTGGACAAGGCGGCCGCACTGATCGTCAAGGGCGCCTTCGGATTGTCCGGGCAGGCGTGCACGGGCACCAGCCGGGTGATCGCGGTGGACGAGATCCACGACCGGTTGCTGGACCGCGTGGTGGAACTCGCCGAAGGGATCACCGTCGGCCCGGGCGCCGAACCGGGTGTGGGCATGGGAGCTCTCGCGAGCAAGGCGCAGCTCGCCAAGTTCCTCGAGTACGTGCAGATCGGCCGCGACGAAGGAGCCGAACTGGTTTGCGGCGGAGCAAGTCTCGACAGGGGGAACGGCTATTTCGCTGCTCCGACCGTGTTCGCCGGTGGCAGCCCTGACATGCGGGTGGTCACGGACGAAGTGTTCGGACCACTGCTGGTCTTCCTGCGGGCGTCCGGCTTCGACGATGCCGTCGCGCTCGCGAACGACACCGAATTCGGGCTCAGCGCGGGAATCGTCACCAACGACGTAACGAAGGCGCTTGCGTTCGCGGGCCGTTCCGAATCGGGCCTGGTGAAGATCAACCAGCCCACCACCGGCATGAGCATGAACGCTCCGTTCGGCGGATACAAGGCCTCGAGCACGCAGACCCACAAGGAGCAGGCGGGTGACTCGATGATGCAGTTCTACCAAGCCGAAAAGACCGTCTACCTCAGCCCTTCGGCCTGAGACCTACCTGTCGACAGAGGGAGAAGACCATGGAATTCACTCGCGTTGCGCGCTCCGGACAGGTTTCCGAAGGCATCGTGCGCCGCTTCTTCGCCGGTGAACACGAGTTCGCCGTGGCCCGCCTGAACGGGAAGGCCTACGCCACGTCCAACTACTGCACACACCTGGACTGCCTGCTCTCGTCCGGGAAACTCGTCGACGACGGTATCGGATGCTCCTGCCACGGAAGCGTGTTCGATCTGGAGACCGGGGAACCCGTGTGCCCACCGGCGACGGTGGCCATCAAGACCTACCCGGTCGAGGAACGTGACGGCGAGATCTTCGTCGGCGTCGACCCCGACGACACCAGTTCCATCCCGCGCCGGCGGGCCGCGCGGGGGTGCATGAAGTGAACCCCCGACCGTCCACTCTCTCCGCCGACGGCATGGTCTCGTCCAGTCATCCCGCGGCGAGCACGGTAGGTGCCCGCGTTCTGGCCGACGGAGGCAACGCCATCGACGCGACGCTGGCCATGGCCGCGATGACCTGGCTGACGTTGCCGGGGCAATGCGGAATCGGCGGTGACGCGTTCGCCGTCGTCCGCGAACCGGACGGATCGGTGTGGACGGTCGGGGGCAGCGGCTTCGGGCCCGACGGCGGTGACGTGGACTTCTACACCGAACGTGGGCTGCGGTCGATTCCCCTCGACGGGGCGCTGGCGGTGGCGGTTCCCGGGGCGCCGGCCGCCCTCGGCGCGTTGCACGCGGGTGGCGCCACCCGCTCGCTGATGGACCTCTGGGCACCGGCGGTGTGCGCGGCGGAGAAGGGGCTTCCCTGCTCGGCCAAGACCCGCGACGACGTGCGAGAGGCGCAGACCGCGATCGCCGCCGACCCCGGACTGCGTGCGGTGTACCTCCCGGACGGCCGGTTGCCGCAGGTCGGGGAGCGGCTGCCGCAGCGCGACCTGGCCCGGACCATCGAGGCACTGGCGCGCGACGTGCACGGTTTCTACACCGGCCCGTTCGCTCAGCAGGCGGTTGAGGCGCTCCGCGCCGGTGGGGCGCCGTTCGGCGGGGACGAGTGGGCGGCAGGCGCCGACGTGCGACGGGAGTTCGCGATCAGCGGGCACTACGCCGGCGCGGTCGTTCACCAGACGCCCCTGCCCACCCCCGGATGGATGGTGCTGCAGCAGGCGGCGCTGAACGACGGCGTCGTCGGCTTCTCGCCGTGGCTCACCGCTCCGGCCGTCGATCGCATGGCGCGAGCGGCCCGTCTGGCCTTCGAGGATCGGTTCGCGACCTGCGGCGCCGGCAACGACGGGTGGCGGGCCGTGCTCGAGCCGACCGCGATCGGGGCGGCGAGAGACAGGCTGGACGGCCGCCGGGCGTCGTCGGGCGCCTTCAGCGTGAGCGCCGGTGACACCACCTCGACCGTCGCGGTGGACTCCGACGGCCGCGCGGTCAGTTTCATCCACTCGCTCGCCTTCACGTTCGGCGCCAAGATGACCGTCCCCGGCACCGGAGTGGTGCTGAACAACCGATTCGGCCGCGGGGCCTATCTGATCCCGGGGCATCCCAACGCCGCGGCGCCGCGGCGTAAACCGCTGCACACCCTCAACGCGTGGGTGATCACCGATACGTCCGGGAATCTCCTGCACGTCGGGAACACCCCGGGCGGGGACGGGCAGGTGCAATGGAACATGCAACTGATCTCGCACCTGCTCGATCACGGACTCGACCCGGCGGAGGCCGTCGCGGCGCCCCGCTTCACGGTCTTCCCGGGCAGTGACGCCGATGTGGTCGGCCGCCCGGCGGAACTGCGGTGCGAGTCCCGCATTCCGGAGGAGGTGCGCACGGAGTTGGAGAGCCTGGGTCACGACGTCGCACTGCAGGGTCCGTGGGCCGCCGGTGGGAGCGCGCAGATCATCTCCCTCGACGCAGCGCGCGGCCTGCTGTCCGGCGCCGCCGACCCCCGCCAGGAAGGAATAGCACTCGGTGTCTGAGCAGGAATCCGTCGCCGCCGCCCCACGGCCCCAGGGCCGCTACATTCCCGCGGTCGTGCACGACGGGATCGCGTACAGCGCCGGGATGACGCCACGCCGCGACGGTGTGCTCACGGTTACCGGCGTCGTCGGACGGGACCTGGACATCCCGCGGGCCCGGGAGGCGGCCGGGTTGGCGGCGAGGAACGCGATCACCGCGATAGCCTCGGCCGTCGGCGGCACGGCGGCGATCTCCCGGTGCCTGCGCATGAGCGTCTTCGTCGCCTGTACCCCGGACTTCCGTGAGCTGTCCGCGGTGGCCGACGGCGCGTCGGACGTGCTGGTCGAATGCCTGGGGGCCGACGCTCTGCCGGTGCGCAGCGCGATCGGCGTGTACGCCCTGCCGTCCGGCGCACCCGTGGAGATAGAGCTCACAGTGGCTGTCCGTGCATAGACCCGCACCCGGCTCCAGGTGTTAAATACTTCTTGTGTCTATGTTGTATTCCGCCGCGGAGCAGGCCTATCGCGAGGTCAAGGAGCTCATCCTGTCGGGCGGTCTGCCCGGCGGTGAGCTGATCAGCGAGGGCGAGATCGCCGGGCGCATGGGGCTCAGTCGTACCCCGGTGCGCGAAGCCTTCCTCCGGCTCGAGTCCGAGGGCTGGATGCGGCTGTACCCGAAGCGGGGCGCGCTCATCGTGCCCGTCGCGGACGGCGAGGCGGAGCACGTGGTCGACGCCCGGCAACTCGTCGAGACGCACAGCGTCCGGGTGCTGGCCGACCAGCCACACGCCCGCGAACTCCTCGTCGCCCGCCTGCGCGAGAACCTCGTCGAGCAGCGGGAGATCGCCGAGCGCGGCGACGTCGCCGCCTTCAGCGCCGCCGACGCCGACTTCCATCGGATGATCGTCGAGGCGGGCGAGAATCCGCTGCTCGCGACGTTCTACTCCAGCATCCGCGAGCGTCAGCGACGCATGACGGCACACTCGATCACCCGTGACCCGGGACAGCTGCCCAGGATCATCGCCGACCACGAGCAGCTGACCGAACTCGTCGAAGCGGGTGACGCCGCCGGGTTCGACGCCGCGGTGCTCGTCCACATGCGCCAGGTCCACGCCCTCAACCCGAGAGGAGTTGCGCGATGACCGTCGTCCGCGAATCCCCGATCGAGGTGCCGGAGACCCTCGCGTCGCCGCGCGCCTGGCTGCTGGTGGCCGCGACCATGTTCGCGGTCGCGTGGGGCGGCAACGAATTCACGCCGCTCCTCGGCATGTACCGCGCCGATCACGGTTTCTCGCCGGTCACGGTCGATCTGTTCCTGTTTGCCTACGTTGTCGGAATCGTGCCCGCCCTCCTCCTCGGCGGACCACTGTCCGACCGGCTGGGCAGACGGCCGATCCTGCTCCCGGCACCGTTCCTGACGATCGCCGGCTCCGCGCTCCTGGCCCTCGGCGCCGACTCTGCGGCCATGCTCATCGTCGGCCGCGTCCTGTGCGGGGTCGCGCTCGGCCTCGGCATGGCCGTCGGCGGCAGCTGGGTGAAGGAACTGTCGACCGCGCCGTGGGATCCCGCGGCCACGGACGGTGCCGGTGCGCGACGGGCAGCGATGAGCCTGACCGGCGGATTCGGTCTCGGCGCGGGCGTCGCCGGCGTCCTCGCGCAGTGGGCGCCGCTGCCGAGTGTCCTGTCGTACGTTGTGCACAGCGCGATCGCCGTCGCCGCTGCCGTCGCACTGTGGCGAGCCCCGGAGACCCGCGCGGCCCAGCCGGTCTCCGAACGAGTCTCGCTCGCCCGCGACCTCGCGATCCCGTCCGCCGCCCACAAGCGATTCCTGTTCGTGATCGCGCCGCTCGCACCCTGGGTGTTCGGCACTGCGGCCGCCGCCTACGCGGTCCTGCCGTCGCTGATGTCCGGGAACACCGGTGGGCTGCCGCTCGCGTTCTCGGCGCTCATGTGCATGGTCGGCCTCGGGGCGGGATTCGCGATCCAGGCGCTCGGACGCAAGATCGACACCCCCCGCAACGCGCGTGCCGTCGTGGTGTCACTCGTCGTCGTCCTCGTCGGAATGGGCGTCGCCGCCGTCGCCGCGTCGGCGCTGACCGTTCCGCTCGCGCTCGCCGCCGCCGTCGTGCTCGGCTGCGGATACGGCATGGCCATGGTGTCGGGACTGCAGGAGATTCAGCGGATCGCGGGCCCGAACGACCTCGCCGGACTGACCGCCGTCTTCTACTCGCTCACGTACCTGGGATTCGGGACGCCGGCCGTGATGGCCTACCTGTCCGAGACGTTCCCAGCGGTGACGTACCCGAGAATGTTCCTCTTCGGGACGATGCCGCCGGCTGTCTTGCGCTCGCACTCACCAAGTGGCGCGCGCACCTGCCGAACCCGGAGTGACCGCAACTCACATCGGCGGCAGAGTCTTCTCGCCGAGCCAGGAATCCCACAGCAGGCGCAGCGGCTCGTCGGTGTAGTGGGTGGCCAGGTCGGTGAACTGCTCGCTCGTGACGGTGGAGTGGCGATGGGCCAGGGTCCACTGCCGCAGCAGCCCGAAGAACTTGTCGTCGCCGAGCCGTCGTCGCAACGCGTGGAGCGTCAGCGCGCCGCGCTTGTAGACGCGGTCGTCGAACATCAGCTGCGGTCCCGGATCGGCGATCACCAGGTCCTGCGGCTTGCGGGCCAGGCCCTGATGCGCCTGCTGTGCGAGCTGGTGCGCCGAAGGGCCGCCCGAGTTCTCCGACCAGATCCACTCCGCGTAACAGGCGAAACCTTCGTGCAGCCAGATGTCCCGCCACTGACCGAGTGTCAGGCTGTTGCCGAACCACTGGTGGGCGAGTTCGTGCGCCACCAGACGTTCGTATCCGCGCCGGCCCGTGCAATGGTTGGCACCGAAAATCGACAGTCCCTGCGCCTCGAGCGGGATCTCCAGCTCGTCGTCCGTCACGACCACCGTGTAGTCGGCGAACGGGTACGGGCCGAACAGTCGGGAGAACACGTCCATCATCTGAGGCTGCCGGCCGAAGTCCACGTCGAACGTCGGACGCAGCCGCGGCGGGTGGACGGCGAACATGGGGACTCCGGCGGAACCGAGGCTTCGGCGTTCGTACGGCCCGATCTGGATGGTGGCCAGATAACTCGCCATCGGCTCGGTCTGCTCGTACACCCACGTCGTCTGGCTGGCCCGCGTCTGCCTGCTCACCAGCGCACCGTTGGCCACCGTGTAGTACGGCGAATCGGTCGTGATCGCGATGCGGTAACTGGCCTTCGAACTCGGGTGGTCGTCGCACGGGAACCAGGACGCCGCCCCGTTGGGCTGGCTGGCAACCAGCGCGCCCTCGGACAACTCCTCCCAGCCGACCTCACCCCACACACTGCGGATCGGTTTCGGCGAACCCCCGTACTGGACGGTGAGCACGAGGGCGCCGCCCGCGGGGATCGCCTGCGCGGGCGTGACGACCAGCTTGCCGTTCCGATGCAACCACTTCGTGTTGCGGGAACCGTTGGTCGCGACCTTCGTGACGTGCAGATTGGACGCCAGATCCAGGGCGAACCGGGAGCGGGCCTCGGTGGTGACCGCGGTGATCGTGGCCTTGCCTGCCAGCCGGTTGCTGTGAACCTTGTAGGTGAGGTCGAGTTCGTACCGGGACACCCGGTATCCGCGGTTTCCGTTCTGGGGGAGATACGGGTCGACCGGCTCGTCGATCCCCTTGTCAGCCTTCACGTGGCCGCCCAGGGGGCGATCGGATTTCCCTGCCACCGCGTGGACGGCGGCACGGTGTCGCCGCGCATGACGAGCGAGGCCGGGCCGACCGTGGCGCCTTCGCCGATCCGGGCGGCGGGCAGCGCGACACAGTGCGGGCCGAGGGTGGCGCCGGCTCCGAGGATGACGGTGTCCATGGACATGATCCGATCATGGAACAGGTGAGTCTGCACGACACACCCCCGTTCCACGGTCGCGCCGTCGCCCAGCGTCACGAGATCCGCCTCGGGCAGCCAATAGGTTTCACACCACACACCCTTGCCGATGGTGGCTCCGAGGCCCCGCAACCAGACGTTGAGGACGGCGGTGCCGGTGGCGGCACGGGCGAACCAGGGTGCGGCGACCGTTTCCACGAAGGCGTCCGACACCTCGTTCCGCCACACGAACGAACTCCACAACGGGTGCTCGATCTTCCCGATCCGACCCACCACCAGCCACTTCGCGATCACGGAGATCAGCCCGGCGACCGCGCCCGCGACGAGGAGGACGACACCGCTCGCCAGCGCCGCGAGCCAGAAGCCGATGTGGTGAGCCAGCACCTGCAGCGCGAACAGCACGCCGAGGCCGATTCCGAACGTCACCGTCACCGGGATGAGGCGGCACGTCTCCACGACCGCGCGGGCGATCTTGAGCCGGACCGGGGGACGGAACGTGCGGGAGGCGTCGGTGTCGCCGGGCGCCCTGCGGAGGCGGACCGGGGGACTGCCCAGCCAGGAGGAACCGGATTTCGCCTTCGACGGCGTGGCCGAGAGCACCGCGACGAGACCGTTCTTGGGCACGCGCCGACCCGGACCGGTCATCCCGGAGTTGCCGAGGAAGGCGCGCTTGCCGACCTTCGCGTGTTCGATGTGCATCCAGCCGCCGCCGAGTTCGTAACTCGCGATCATCGTGTCGTCGGCGAGGAATGCGCCGTCCGCCACGGTGGTGAACTTCGGCAGCATGAGCACGGTCGACGCTTCCACGTTCTTGCCGATCCGGGCGCCGAGCAACCGCAGCCATCCCGGCGTCAGGAGACTCGCATACAGCGGGAACAGGAACGTGCGGGCGGAGTCCATGAGTCGTTCGGTGGCCCACACCTGCCAGCCGATGCGACTGCGGACCGGGTGGTAGCCCTCACGCAGCCCGATGGACAGCAGCCGGACGGACACGACCGTGAGGACGGCGAATACGGCGAGGCTGACGAGCGTCGCGACGGGAAGGATCACCAGCGACTGGAGTACGGCGGATCCGATCGTGCCGGCGTCGCGGATCCACCAGCCGATGACCACGATGCCGGCGACGAGGGCGAAGATCGGCAGTCCGGCGATGAGCATCGACGTCACGCCGAACGCGGGAACCCAGTAGGCCGCGCGGCGTGGAGTCTCCTCGGGCCACGGGTGGACGGCCTTGCCGACCTTGACCGCCGGTGAACCCGCCCAGTGCTGATTGGCCTTGACGCGTCCGAACACGGCGGAACCGGCCTCGACCTCGGCGTTGCGCCCGATGGTGGCGCCGGGAACCAGCGTGGACCGGGCGCCCACCGACGCACCCGGACCGATCTTGATGGCGCCGATGTGGACGACGTCGCCGTCCACCCAGTGCCCGGACAGGTCGACCTCGGGTTCGATGGAGCACCCGTCGCCGAGCTCGAGCATGCCGGTGACCGGCGGGAGCGTGTGCAGGTCGACGCCCTTGCCGACCTTCGCGCCGAGCGCCCGCGCGTAGTAGAGCATCCACGGCGCGCCCGACAGGTTCGCGGCACCGCTGGCCTCGGTCAGGCGCAGCGCCACCCACAGCCGCAGGTGTTCGCTGCCGCCTCGGGGATACGTTCCCGGCTCGAGTCCGCGCAGCAGGATCCGCGAACCGATCACCGAGATCGCCATCCGGCCGACCGGGCTGATGAACGCGAAGAACGCGAGCAGAATCCACCACCACGACACCGTGGGCGCCCACGGCACCGTCGTGAACCAGGAGAAGACGTTGTTCGCGATGGCCAGCCACGTGACCCACTGCAGGCCCGTGAGCGTCGTCAGGGGAACGGTCGCCGCGATCTGCGCGAGCTGGCTCCGACGCGGAGTCGGCGTGACGAGGCGGGGTTCGGCGGCGTCGATCGGCGCCAGCTCGTCGAGGTATTCCGCGAGCGAACCGAGCCGCGGATGGTCGTACAGTTGCGCGACCGTCACCTCGGGGAACCGTTCGCGCAGCGCCGTGACCAGCTGGGCCGCCGAGAGCGATCCACCGCCGAGCTCGAAGAAGTCGTCGTCGGGGCCCGTGATCTCGGCACCGAGAATCGCCGTCCACAGCCCCGCGACCCAGGCCTGCGTGCCCTCGAGACCCAGTTTCTCCGCGGCGTCGTCGACACCCGGCGGGGGCCAGGGCAGGGCGTTCCGGTCGACCTTGCCCGACGTGCGGGTGGGCAGTTCGTCGACCAGGACCAACCGGGGAACCAGCGCCGCCGGCAGCTGCTCGGTGAGCGCCGCGTGCGCCGCCTTGAGGTCGAAGTCGGGGTTGGTGCTGACAAGGTAGCCGACGAGTACCTGGTGACCGGCTCCGGTCCGGCGGACGGCAGCGGCGGCGCCGCCGACGCCGGGAAGGTTCTGCAGGGCGTTGTCGACCTCGCCCAGTTCGATCCGCCTGCCACCGAGTTTCACCTGATCGTCTGCGCGACCCTGGAACAGAAGTCCGCGGCGGTCGAGGCGGACGAGGTCGCCACTGCGGTATGCGCGATCCCAGCCGAGTGTCGGCATCGGTGCGTACTTCTCGGCGTCTTTCTGCGGGTCGAGGTACCGGGCCAGGCCGACACCGCCGATGACCAGTTCGCCCACCTCGCCCTCGGGGACGGGTTCACCGGTCGCGTCGACCACTGCGAGGTCCCAGCCGTCGAGCGGGAGGCCGATACTGACCGGACTCTTGCCGTCCATCAGGGCGCCGCACGCCACGACGGTCGCCTCGGTGGGCCCGTACGTATTCCATACCTCGCGTCCGTCGACGGCGAGACGCTCCGCCAGTTCGGGTGGGCAGGCCTCGCCGCCGAAGATCAGCAGGCGCACGGCCTCGAGGGCCTCGGCAGGCCACAGCGACGCGAGGGTCGGCACCGTCGAGACGATGCTGACGTCGCGCGCGACGAGCCACGGGCCGAGGTCCATGCCGCTGCGCACCAGGGATCGGGGCGCGGGAACGAGGCAGGCGCCGTGACGCCACGCGAGCCACATCTCCTCGCAGGACGCGTCGAACGCGACGGACAGTCCGGCCAGCACCCGATCGCCGGGCCGGATCGGGTCTTCCTGCAGAAACATCCGGGCTTCGGCATCCACGAACGCCGCCGCATTGCGATGGTTCACCGCGACACCCTTGGGGGTGCCGGTGGAACCGGAGGTGAAGATGATCCACGCGTCGTCGTCGACGGTCGGCGGACGGGCGCTCGGCGACTCGGCCCTGTCGGGGGCGGTACCTGCGGTGATCCCGGTGCCGGTGATCACGCACCGGACCTGCGCCTCACCGAACACGAGTTCGGCGCGTTCCTCGGGGTCGTCCGCGTCGACCGGCACGTAGGCGGCGCCGACGGCGAGCGTCGCCAGGATTGCGACGTAGAGCGAGCAGGATCCGGACGGCATTCGGATTCCGACGCGATCGCCGGCCCCGACTCCCGATTCGGCCAGGACCTCCGCGGTCTGCCGGATCTCCTCGAGCAGTTCCTGGTAGGTGAGCGACGTCGAGCCGTCGTCGATCGCCGGGGCTTCGGGGTTCGCCTCGGCCGTCGCGAACAGGATGTCGACGAGTGTGCGCGGCGCCGGTGCGAATTCACGGCGGAGGAATTCCCGGGGTATACGGAGCGACAGGTCCGAATCCGTCGGCGACTGGAGAGACAATCCAGAATTCCTTCTCTGAGCGGGTGGTGGTGCGTACGGCTCGTTATCTCACGATCAAGTGGCCAGATGGTGAACAGTTGGTGGTTCGTAGGGCTTCGTCGTCCATTCTTCACCCGCAGGTGCCGGTTCTCTCACCGCACGTGTCGAAGTTCGTCCCTCTTCTTCGTCGTCTGGTCAGAAGGAGCACCCGAGTTCCTTCTTTTCGAGGAAGGATGACCCCATGTACTACCTGGCATTGCTGGCGGACGAGAAGAACGCCACCGAATGGGCACCGGACAGTCCGGAGTTTGCGGTGGCCGTTGCGCGCCACCAGGCGTTCACGGAGAGAGCGGGCTCCGCGATCGTCGGAGGGGGTGCCTTGTATCCGAGCGCGGAGGCGGCGACCATCCGGAACGAGGGCGGCCGGGCGCTGATCACGGACGGTCCGTTCGCGGAGACCGCGGAGGTGATCGGTGGTTTCTACGTCCTCGAGGGACCGGACCTGGACGAGGTGCTGAATGTGGCGCGGCACATCCCGGAGGCGATCATCGAGCTGTGGCCGATGTTCGAGTGGATGCCCGTGACCGATCAGACAGGCTGCTGGATGGCGCTGCTCCGCGAACCGGTGGCGGCGGCGGTGGCGCCGGGCACACCCCAGTGGGACGAGGGAATGGCCGAGCACGAGAAGTTCGGTCGGCTCGCCGGGTCCGCGGTGCGTGGCGGCGGGGCCCTCTATCCGCCGGACTCCGCGACGACGATCCGCGTTCGCGACGGGGAACTCCTTCTCACCGACGGCCCCTTCGCCGAGACAGCCGAGGTCGCGAACGGCCTGTACGTGCTCGCAGCCGAGGACCGGGAGAGTGCGATCGCGTTGTCGGCGAAGATCCCGGTGACGCCGAAGGGCTGCGTCGAACTCCGGCAGATCGTCGCCTACGCCGAGTAATGGACGGCGACACGCTGAGCCGCGTCTTCCGGGAGGAGTCCGGTCGGGCGCTGGCGACCGTGGCACGGATGGTCGGCGACCTGTCCCTCGCGGAAGATGCGGTGCAGGAGGCGTTCGCCGAGGCGATCCGCAGCTGGCCGGAGGCGGGACTGCCCAAGAACCCGGGAGCCTGGATCACGACCGTCGCCCGCAACCGGGCACTGGACCGGTTGCGCCGGGAGTCGTTGCGCGGCGACAAGGAGCACGATGCGGCGCGGCTCGTTCCCCCTCCGGACGAGGAAGAGGTGTGGCCGGTGCGTGACGACCAGTTGCGGCTCATGTTCACGTGCTGCCATCCTGCGCTGTCCCCGGAGTCGCAGGTCGCGTTGACTCTCCGCCTGGTGGCCGGGCTGAGGCCGGCGGAGATCGCCCGGTTGTTCCTCGCCCCGGAACCGACCGTGTCCCAACGGCTCAGCCGAGCGAAGTCGAAGATCCGGACGGCCGGTATCCCCTTCCGGGTCCCGCCCGACCATCTGCTGCCCGAGCGCACCCCGCAGGTACTCGCCTGCATCTATCTGGTGTTCACCGAGGGCTATTCGGCGACGTCGGGCGACACCGCGATCCGCGACGAACTCTGCGAGGAGGCGCTGCGGCTCGGCCGGTTGCTGTGCGAGCTGATGCCGGACGAGGGTGAGGCGTGGGCGCTGATGGCGCTCATGCTGTTTCACGACAGCAGGCGTGCTCAGCGAACGGACGACGCGGGTGATCTCGTCTCACTCGAGGAGCAGGACCGTCGGCGTTGGGACCGGGCGAAGATCGCGGAAGGCGTCGTGTGCCTGCGGGCCGCACGGCGCAGGGGAAGCGGTCCGTACAGCGCGCAGGCCGCGATCGCGGCCGCCCACGCGACGGCGCCGAACTGGACGGCGACCGACTGGAACGCCGTCGTCGCCGGATACGACGAACTCGGCACGTACGGTGACTCGCCCGCCGCCCGTCTCAATCGCGCTGTCGCAGTGAGCTTCCGGGACGGCCCCGACGCCGGCCTCGCCGAGTTGGACGCACTCGCCGGGGAGCCGAGGCTGGCGCGGACGCACACCGTGCACGCGACCCGCGCCGACCTGCTGCGCCGAGCGGGCAGGCCCGCCGAGGCGAGCGCGGAGTACCGCGCCGCGATCGGTCTGGCGGCGAACGACCCGACCCGGCGATTCCTGGCGAGGCGGCTCGCGGAAGTGGACAGCGAGAACAGTGCCCGCTAGATCCGCCCGCGAGGCTGGTGCTGGGTGATGCAGTGGATGCCGCCGCCCCGCGCGAAGATCTGCCGGGCATCGACCGTGACGACGCGGCGACCGGGGTAGACGCTCGACAGGATGTCGCGGGCGAGGGCATCGTGAGGGTCGTCGAAGCCGCATGCGATGACGCCGCCGTTGACGACGAGATGATTGATGTAGCTGTAGTCGACCCAGCCCTCCTCGTCACGCAGGACCGTCGGGGCAGGCACCTCGACGATCCGCCACGGCGCACCTGAACGGTCACGGCTGTCGGACAGAACTTTCAGGATCTCGGCGGACACCTCGTGGTCGGGGTGGGATCGGTCGCGCTGGGAGTGCACGAGAGCCACCCCGGGTGCGGGTAGCGCCGCGACGATGTCGACGTGCCCCTTGGTGCCGAACTTCTCGGAATCTCGCGTGAGGCCGCGGGGGAGCCAGACGACGTGCTCGGCGCCGATCGTGCGCGCGAGTTCCGCCTCGACTCCCGCCGCGTCCAGGCCGGGGTTGCGCAGCGGGTCCAGTTGCACGGTCTCGGTGACGAGCACGGTTCCGCGACCGTCGACCTGGATCCCGCCGCCCTCGTTGACCATCGACGACGGGACCGGCTGCGCACCGGACCACCGGGTGACGGCCGCGCCGATCGACCGGTCGCGATCCCAGGTCGCCCACTCCTGTTGTCCCCAGCCGTTGAACGTCCAGTCGACGGCACCGAGGCGGTCGTCCTCGTCGAGGACGAACGTGGGTCCGATGTCGCGCATCCAGGCGTCGTCGAGGGGAACCTCGACCACATCGATGTCCGCGGACAAGTACTGCCGGGCGACATCCCGATCCGCCGGATCGACGACCATGGTGACCGGCTCGAATTCGGCGATCGTGTGGGCGACGGCCGTCCACGCGGTTCGCGCCTCGTGCGCGTCGTCCGCGGTCGCGGTCATCGAGGCCCCGAGGGGCGGGAACGCCATCCACACCCGTTCCTGCGGTTCGGTCTCGCTCGGCATCCGCCAGGTCATGACCGGGTCTCCGCGGCCGATACCGTCGTCGGAAGTCCGTAGGGGTGCTCGTGGTCCACGGGATCCGTCAGCCGGGTGTACGTGTCCGGCCTGCGGGTGGTCAGGAACGGGAAGAGATCGAGCCAGTCCTTCCGCTGATCGAGGTCGAGATCGGCCACCAGGACCGCCTCCTCGTCGCGGGGAGCAGACACGAGCACGCGGCCGTACGGGTCGGAGATGAACGAGGAACCGTAGAAGTCGATGCCGCCCTCGTTGCCGCAGCGGTTCGGGACCACCATGAATGTGCCACTGGTGATGCCGTTTCCGACGATCACGTGCTGCCAGATCGGCTGGGTGTCGAAGGACGGGGCGCTCGGCTCCGACCCGATAGCGGTGGGGTAGACGAGGATCTCGGCGCCGCCGAGCGAATACATCCGCGCGACTTCGGGGAACCATTCGTCCCAGCACGTCGGCAAACCGAGTGCGGCACCGTCCAGTTCGCCCGGGCGGTAGACGGGGTAGGCGTCGTCGGCGGGACCGCCGCGGAAGTAGGTGTCCTCGTAGTAGCCGGCGCTGACCGGGATGTGCAGCTTGCGGGTCCGGGAGAGCAATTCACCGGACGGGGCGACGAGGATCGCGGTGTTGAAACCGAGACCGTCGGGGCCGTCGGCTCGTTCGTAGAGGGAAGCGTGGACGCAGACCCCGTGCCGGGCAGCGGCGGCGGCCGCGAAACTGTACGTGGGGCCGGTCGTGAGGTGCTCGGCGTCGCGGCCGGGGGCCCCGGTCGCGCGGGTGTCGGCGGGGTACTTCGACAACGTGAGTTCCGGCAGGAACACCACCGCAGCGCCGAGTGCGGCTGCCTCGCCGATCGCGTCGGTCAACGCGGTGCGCAGTGCGTCCGCATCGGGTCGCCAGCGGTGCTGTACCAGTCCGACCCGCAGCGGTGTGCGGGCGGATTCGGTGAAGCGCGCCGGTGAGGACGGTGCTGGCAGTGCGGTGATCGTGCGAATGGTCATGGTTATTCCTTCGGTGTGGGTGTGACGGGGGTGTCGGCAATGTGGTGGGTGGGCTCGGACATCACGACGTCGATCGCGCCGAGCAGATGGGAGCGGGCGTCCTCGGTGGAGATCTCCTTGCAGAGCCACCGCCCGGACAGACCCTCGACGAGGGCCGTCATCGTGATCGCGGTGGGCTGGGGGTCGAGCGAGCGGGAGATCTCGCCGGTGACCTGCGCCTGGGCGATCGCGTCGGCGATCTCCGACACCCACGCCGCGGTGGTCCGCGCGAGGGGCTCCCGCAGCGCCTCCTCGTACACAGCGGAGGCGCGTAACTCGTTCCAGGCCAACGAGTTCTCTACGACCTCGGGACGGTCCTGGATCTCCCCGAGGAGGGAGCGGGTGAGGCGGTCGCGAGCGGAGTCGCCGGATCCCTCACCCTCGCTGCGGTAGGCGCGGGCACGGTCGTTGATGTAGTTCAGGGCGGCCTCGAGGAGGCCGATGCGATCCTTGAAGTGGTAGTACAGCAGTCCCGGCGACACGCCCGCGACCTCCGCGACATCGTTGACGCGAAGCCCGCGAATGCCTCGTTGGGCAATGGCCGTCGCGCTGGCCTTCAGAATCGCATCGCGTCGCTCGCTCATCGGTGAATCTCCTTCGGTTCGTGCCGCCCTAGGACCTCGGCGCCTCGACCGGGGCCACATGTTCGGGCCACAGTCGCAGCGCGGCGAGGTAGCCGGCCACGGCGATGGCCGACGATCCGACAAGACTGACATCGACACCGTGCGCGATGTCGGCAAGGGGCCCGGAGTACAGCGACGTGTCGACGGCGAGGACGCCGAACACGGATCCGGCCGCCCACGGGATGACGGCGCGCAGGTTCCAGCCGCCGGTGAACCAGTAGCGCCCACCCCTGCGGCCCAGATTGAAGACCTGGAGGTCGACGGCGTCGTACTGCCCTCGCCGCGCAACCAGGAAGCCGGCGACGTTGATCGCCACCCACGGCGCGGCGAAACCGTTGAGCACCAAGGTCATCGCGGTGATCGAATCGACGGCGTCGACGACGAACACGCCGATGTAGAGCAGGGCGACCGCGAGCGCCGACGTGATCAGCGTGGTGTGGACGCGGCGCAACCGGGGGATCAGCGCTTCCAGATCGAGACCGCTGGCGTAGACGTTGAGGACGCCCTGGCCGAGTCCTCCTGCGAGGGCGACGAGGACGATCGGCAGCACGTACCAACCGGGCGCCTCCGCCACCAGGTCGGCAACGTAGGAGTCGCTCAGCGTGGTGAACGTCGACGCGGTGAACGATCCGAAAGCCGCGGTCAGGAACAGCCCGAAGAAGATGCCTGCCATGGTGGCCGCGACGATCGTACGGTCGCTGAACCGCACCCGGGAGATCCGCCTGCTGTAGTCGCCGAGTGTCGGGGCGTACGACAGCGGACCGCCGACGGCGAGCACCACGGCCAGAATCCAGGTGGGCCAGAACCCGCCGAGGAGATAGTCGCCGCTGCCCGACCCGCCGTCGAAGCGACCCCCGAACGCGAACACACCGAGCAGGAGCAGCGCGGCAACGACGGGCAGCACGAACTTCTGGAGCGCGACCACCGTGCCGTGGCCGAACAGCGCGACGGCCACGATCTCGGCGGCGATGATGCCGTAGCCGAGGGCGAGCATGCCGTTGTCGACCGGTGTGCCGAGCAGGCGGTGGGCGGCGGCGATCAGCGCGTCACCCGAGGTCCAGACCGCGATCGCGGCGTACGCGAGGGCGAAGAGCAGGGTGAGCCCCGAGCCGATCATCCGTCCGCTCACTCCGAAGTGCRCACCACTCGACACGGTGTTGTTCGTGCCGGTGCGCGGGCCCAGGAGTGACAGGGGAGCGATGAGGAGCGTGCCGAGTCCGATGCCGACCGCGCTGGCCGCGATCGCGCTGCCGAACCCGAGTCCGAACGTGATGGGGAGCCAGCCGAACACGATCACCGAGAACGCCAGGTTGCCGCCGAAGAACACGGCGAGCATGTTGAGCGGTCGCGAATCGCGTTCCGATTCGGGGATGTATTCCACGCCGATCGTCTCGACGTGTCCGAAGCGGTCCTCCGGCGGGGAGGGGGCGGTGTCGTCGAGGGGCGTCGTCGGGTCGAGATTCGTGGACACTGCGGACCTCACATTTCGGGGCGGAGGTGACTGTCATCACGTCCTGTTGGGAACCGAAGATATTCCAAACTGAAAATTCAGTCAAGACCGTCGAGTGACGTGCGCCACCGAGGGTGGTTCGGAGTTTGCGCTGCTACGGCGACCGGACTAGATATATGTGTGACCGCTTGTCTCACGTATCCCACTGTCATCGGAGTGCCTGTGTCTGCCGCCGCCATCAACAGTCATTTCGCGAACCGGTGCCTGCCAGCCGCAGCGGGGACGGCGTTCGGGCGACGCGACATCGAGGGTCGACGGTGAGGTCGCCGCTCGTCCGGTGGCAGCTGATCGGCTTCGTTCTCGTGGCTCTCACGGGCCTCGTCTACGTGGGTGCCAACTATGTGCGCCTGGGCAATCTCCTCGGGTTCGGCGAATACACCGTGCACCTCGAATCGGAGACGTCGGGCGGCATCTTCACCAATGCGGAAGTCGCCTACCGCGGCGTGCCGGTCGGCCGCGTCGGGGACATGTCCCTGACCCCGGACGGCGTCGTCGTCGAACTGAGGATCGACACGAGCGCGCCCGACATTCCCGCCTCCGCGAAAGCCGTCGTGGCCAACAGGTCGGCGATCGGCGAGCAGTACGTCGACCTTCGGCCCGCCACCGATCGGGGGCCGTTCCTCGCGGACGGGTCCCGAATCGCCGCCGCCGACACGTCGACGCCGGTGCCCGTCGAAGAATTGCTCGCCAGCACACGGGGATTGACGGAATCCGTGCCGATCGACGCGCTCCACACCGTCGTGACGGAACTCGGTGCGGCATTCGACGGCAAGGACGAAGACCTTCAGTCGCTCGCGGATTCGTTGTCCGGGCTGTCGGGGTCGGGCTCCGAATCGCTCGATCGGACAATGGCTTTGGTGCGCGACGGTCGCACTGTACTGGATACGCAGTCCGAACAGTCCTCGGCGATCAAGGATTTCAGTGCCGACCTGGACTCGCTCGCGGATCGTCTGCGCAGCAGCGACCCGGACGTCCAGCGGCTGATCGACAACGGAAATCCGGCGAGCGATCTACTGGGGCAACTCGTCTCGGAGGCCGGACCCGGTGCCACGACGAACCTCGCCAACCTGTCCGTCACGGCGAAGGCGATCTCGGTGCAAGCCACCGCCCTGCAGACCCTGTTCGTGTACCTGCCGGGGGTGGCGGCAGCGTCGTCGACCATTGCGCCCGACGACGGAACCGTGCACCTGGGCCTGGTGGCCGAGACCAACAATCCGCCGTCGTGCACCGTCGGCTACGAGGGCACCCAGGCGATCCTCCAGGAGATGAAGCGGAACGACCCGAACTTCGACGACACGCAGCAGGACTTCCCGCAGAACACCGCCGCGTCCTGCGAAGCCCCACAGGGCAGTCTCACCGGCGTCCGCAGTGCGAACCGGATCGTGTTCGGCGACCCCGCCACCGTTCAGCCGTGGGACTCCACGCCCAAGAAGGACCCGAACAGGCTGGACCTCAACCCGATTGCGAATCAGCTCGCCCCGCTCCTCGGGGTGACTCCCAACTGACGCGAGTTCTCGGTCCCGGATCCGGGACCCTCCGGGTTTCGGGTTGACAACAGCGCGTCGATCCTGCAATCTTCGAAACAGGTCACGAGTACCAGCGTCAAGCCCCGGCTAGCTGGTCGGCAACCCTCCACCGCGGCGGGGTGCTCCGGGTGACGACCAGGCTGAGGTCCATACCGGACCCGGCAAGCGCGGACTCCGAGAGGGCACCGACCCTGCGACGAGTCCCTGACTACGAGGGATGTCGTGATGACTGCTGTACTGACCGCTGACGTGTGTGTTGCCCCCTTGGCCCAGGTTTCGGGCTCCGACCTGCGGGTTCCGCTCGTTCAGGGCGGCGACTGCGCCTACGTCAACTTCGACTACGCCGCCAGTGCGCCGGCGTTGGCGCAGGTGACCGACCGGATCGGGGCACTGCTACCGACGTACTCCAGCGTGCACCGCGGCGCCGGCTACGCGTCGCGGGTCTCGACCGAGTGCTACGAGAACGCCCGCGACTCTGTCGCCCGGTTCGTCGGAGCGGGGGAGGACCAGGTGGTGGTCTTCACCCGGAACACGACCGACTCGCTGAATCTGCTGGCCGGCTGCGTCCCCGGCAGCACCGTCGTCCTCGACATCGAGCATCATGCGAACCTGCTGCCGTGGAAGAACTCTCGCGTCGTGAGGGCGGCGGACACGCTGGAGGAGACGGTCCGCCTGCTCGTCGCAGAACTGTGCTCCAAGCCCACCGCCCTGCTCGCGGTGACGGGTGCATCCAACGTGACCGGCGAGGTTCTGCCGATCGCCGCCCTCGCCGAGGTGGCGCATCGTTGCGGCGCACGGATTCTCGTCGACGCCGCTCAGCTCGCGCCGCACCGGCGCATCGACGTCGAGGAGTGGGGCGTCGACTACCTCGCGTTCTCCGGGCACAAGCTGTATGCCCCCTTCGGCGCCGGTGTGCTGGTGGGCCGCCGGGACTGGCTGGACGCCGCCGAGCCCTATCTCGCAGGCGGCGGGGCGGTCCGGAACGTGACCGTCGAATCGACCCAGTGGGCGCCCGCCCCTGCCCGGCACGAGGCCGGAACCCCCAACGTGCTCGGCGCGGCGGCGCTCGCCGCCGCGTGCGATGCACTGTCCGAGCTGGACTTCGGCACGGTGGCCGCACACGAGGCGGCACTCACCGGCCGGCTCCTCGACGGCCTCGGCTCCGTCGACGGCCTGGAGTTCCTGCGGCTGTGGTCGGACGCCCCCGACACCGTGGGGATCGTGACGTTCACGATCGACGGGTTCGAGCCGGGAGAGATCGCCGCCTACCTCTCCGCCGAACATGGAATCGGAGTTCGCGACGGGCGGTTCTGCGCCCATCCTCTGCTGGGCCGCCTCGGCAGGCCCGACGGCGCCGTGCGGGTGAGTGTGGGTCTCGGAAGCTGCTCCGAGGACGTGGATCGGCTGGTCGACGCGGTGCGCACCCTGGTGGCGGGCCGCCGGAGCTGGACCTACGCCAAGGAGAGCGGCCAGTGGAATCCGGTGCCGGAGACGCGTTTTTCGCGGGACGCGCTAGTATGACCGCATGGCATCGCAGGCTGGGAGCACAATGATTGCTCACTGGTGCCGTCGGCATGTCGATCTGTGCCGAACCGCCTCGGGTATGTGTTCGAGCTGACCGTTCTTCCAGCTCCGTTTCATTCACACGTCATTCCCGAGGAACCCCTATGTCTCGAGACAATGCCTTCGTATCCCGTCCACTTCGCGTCGCCGTCGAACTGACCGGCTCCGGCCACCACCCGGCGGCCGAGGGTGCCACCGGCACGCGGCCGATCAACGGCGCGGACTACTGGGTGGACCTGACCGCCGATTCGACGGATCAGCTCGACCTCACGTCGTTCCCGCCGAACGTCGTCCGGATCCGGGCGTCCGATCTGCGTGAGGCGCAGCAGGAACGCGCACGGATCCGCGCCGAACTCGTCGCCGACGGTCGCGACCCCGACAGCGTCACCGTCCTGGTGGACCTCGAGGTGCTCATCGCCGTGGAGGCCCGCGCCGCCCGCAAGGAGCTGGCCCTCCTCGACAGCGCCCTGGCGACGCCCCGTGCTCCGGTGTCGTTGCAGTACATCGGAACTCCGGTCGGCCTCGCCGGACTCATCGCCGACATCCAGGCGGCAGGCGTCGCCGACGGTGTGACCGTGCTGCCGCTGTCGCTGCCCAGGGTTCTGGAGCAGCTCGTCGACGGCACCCTCCCGTGGCTGGAGGAGCGAGGTCTCGTCACCTCCGCCGACGCCGTCGACGAGGCGCTGCGTCGCTTCGACCTCCCCCTCCGCGAGCGGGTACTGGCGTCCTGACCTGGTCAGTTGCCGTTGTTCGCTGAACCGAGCGGAGTGGGCCGGTAGTACCGGCCCTCGTGATACAGCAGGGGAGCCGAAGCGGAGTCGTCGTCTGCCTCGGCATGAACGCGGGTGACGAGGCCGATGACGAGCGTGTGATCGCCGACGGGAATCAGCTGGTCCACGATCACCCGCAACCAGCTGGGAGTTCCGTGGAGGACCGGTTCGCCGGTGTCGAGTCGCGCCCAGAGCGACTCGTCGGAGAACCGCTGGTCGGCGCTTCGGGAGAATCGCTGAGCCAGGTGCTGCTGGTGCTCGCCGAGGAGGTGAATCACCAGCGAATCCGCGGAATGAAGTGCATCGATGCTGGACGACGTGTTCGCGATGTTGAACGACACCAACGGCGGGTCCAGTGAAACCGAGGAGAACGAGGACGCGGTGAAGCCGACCGGGCCGGACCCCGAATCGAGGGTCACGATGGTGACGCCCGCCGGGTGCCGACGCAGGGCTGCGCGGTAATCCTCGGCGCAGATTCCGGGGGCGAGTCGATGGTCGCGGGGGAGGTCCGAACCATCGACGGTTTCGGCGTTCTCGGCTCTGTCGGACAAATCATTCTCCGGGTCGGCCCGTGCGGGCACTGTGTCATTCTCGTTCACGAGATCTGACGTCAACTATAGGGGCGTCAACCGCCCGGGATTCAGTCGACGTCGATCGCCAGGCCCGCGGTGATCCGCACCAACTCGGAGAACGACGTGCGGAAGACCGTGTCCGGGTGCCCGGCGGCCGCCCACAGTTCCGCGTACTCCGACAGGGCGTTGTCGACGTACGTCGGAAGGTTCGTGGGATGTCCGAGCGGGGCAATACCCCCGATCGGCTGTCCGGTCGCGATCCGCACCATGTCGAGGGGTGCCCGGGTCAGATTTCCCTGCAGTCGTTTGCCCGTGTTCGCCAGATCCACCTCGTGCGCCCCCGACACGAGGAGCAGGATCGGATCGTCGTCCAGGAGGAATACCAGCGACTTGGTGATGGCGCCGATATCGACCCCCAGAGACTCCGCCGCCTCGGCCGCGGAGTGGGTGGAGTCGGGCTGGGTCACGATCACCCCATGGTGTCCTCGCGCGATCAGAGTCTCGGCGACATGCGCGGCGTGGGGGTGCAGGGGCGTCGGCATGAACCAAGAGTAGGTCCATTCCTCCGGTACGACATCAAGAAGCGTCGTCCGACACGACATCGGAACGGGGCGTAGTCGATTCCGGCTTCCGGAGGCGCCGGGCGGTGAACCCGAACAGCAGTCCGAGCCCGACCACGGAATAGAGCGCGAGGGCGAGCGCGGGCTGTCCGAGCCCCACGTCGTCGAAGTACACGATGCTTCGAATTCCCTCGGTGCCGGCGCCCGGGGTGATCCAGCGTCCGATGGCCGCGTAGAAGGCGGGAATGACGTTCGAACCGAACGCACCGCCGGCGCTGGGATTGCCGAGGATGACGAAGACGGCGATCGCGAGGGGCACCGCAAGGATGCCGACCGAGGCGCGCAACCCCAGCGTGAACACGGCGGTGCCGAAGACGACACCTGTTCCGAGTAGCCACAGCGGGAACCAATGGCCTGCGAACGTGCCGAGCACGTGAGTGGTGATCAGGGCGCCGAGGGCGCCGGACACCACGGCGTAGCCGAACAGGACAGCCGTGTGCACGGTCGCCTGACGGAGGCTTCGCGGGGCGCCGATGAACAGGCCGATCGCCGCCGCGAGCAGGTAGCCGCCGACCACCCACCCGACCGCGAGATAGAAGCCGGACAGTCCGCGGTTGTCGTGTGCGCCGACCGGAATTTCGTCGCGGACCGTGAACTGGCGACCCTGGCTGTTCTCCACCTGGGCGAAGACCGATTCGAGCGCGCTGGAGATGGAGCTGCCGCCCGCGCTCGCCGTGATCAGGGTGTCGGGGCCGACGGGGTTCATGACGAACGCACCCTGGATCTCGCGGTCGTGGAGGAGCCGCCGGGCTTCCGCGGTGTCCGAGACGACACGGGCGCGCAGCGGCCTGGCGTCGATCGCATCGAGCCGGTCGGCGACCTGCTGGTCCGTTCCTGCGGGCAGTCCCTCCGCCGCGACGACGCCGATCTCGATGTCGCGGGGCGTGGGCTGATGGAACGCGGCCACGTAGCTGAGGATGAAGCCGAGCTGGAGGAGGAGAACGCCGAAGACCAGCGCGACCATCACCTTGGGTGCGCCGTACTTCGACACCGGGCTGTCGTGGTGCACGGGAGCCGGGGTGGTGGATTCGCTGTCGGTCATGGTCATCGGACGTCCTCGATCCTTGTCGATACCGTGGGTATTGAATACCCTAGGTATCGTGACTGCAGATCGTCAACCGGACAGTCGTCACACCGAATGGGCGCCCACGACGCGTCCCGGTCGTGACGTCGTGCGTCAGCGCCTCCTCGACGCCGCGGCGGAGGAATTCGCCGAGCGCGGCTTCAGTGCGGCCAGGCTCGCCGAGGTGGCCCGCCGGGCCGGATTCACCAAGGGGGCGGTCTACTCGAACTTCGAGTCGAAGCAGGACCTGTTCGCCGAACTCTTCGCCGCGCGCTCACTCGAACTGGCGGGACGGGTCCTCGCCGAGATCGCCGGCATGAACCCCTCGGATGCCGCGGGCAAAGGCGGCGAGGCGATCGCGTCGTGGATGGTGCGCGAGCCGGGGTGGTCGCTGCTGGTACTCGAATTCGGCGTACTCGCGGCACGTGACCCGCAGATCGCCCAGGCCTACCTGCGGGAGCGGCGGCAACTGCGGGGAAAGCTCGTCGAATTGATCGGTGAACGCGCGCGGGAGTGGGGGGTCGACGACACGTTCGACGTCCGCACCACGGCCATCTCGCTGATGGCCCTCATCTCCGGTCTCGTGCTCGAGCACTCCGTGGACCCCGAAGAAGTGGATCAGGTGACGATGGGCGCCGCGGTCACCGCACTGTTCGCGGGCGCCGTCGCGAGGGCCGGGCTGACCTGATCTCAGGCGGTGTGCGCGACGACCCCGTCGAGGAATCCGTCGATGTGGGCCCACGTGGAGTCCCTGGCCTTCGGGCCCGCGACGAGCCCGAGGTGGCTGCCCGGCGCGGACTCGAACCGCACCGACGGAGAACCGGTGAACACGTCCGTCGCCGCCCGGACCGACGGGATCGGGGCGATGACGTCCTCGGTGCCGCCGATCGCGAGAACCGGCACCGCGAGATCGGCCAGCGCGATCGCGCCGTTCCGGGTCTGGAAACTTCCCGCGGCGAGCGCGTTCCCGAGGATCAGCTGGGTGCAGACCTGGCGGAAGAACCGGGCCGGATAACCCGGCATGTCGGCCATGAACCGGTCGATGGACTCCATGCGCGCGAGGGTCTCGGTGTCGTGCAGGTTCCGAGCGATGAACCACGGCTTGGTGAGCTCGCGCTGAAGCGCGGTGAAGCGGTAGCTCGCCTGGACCAGCGGCGCGGGGAGTCCGCCCATCGCCGAAGTCGCGGTGGTGAGGGGGCGATCGCCGGTGAACCGGCCGACCATCCGCAGCGGCGCGATCATGGTCACCGACTCGTAGTCGATCGGCGTGCCGATCGCCGTCACGGAACCGATCGGCAGATAGTTCCGGCTCGCCGCCGTGAGCAGCGACATCGTTCCCCCGAGGCTCCAGCCGATCAGGTCGACGGGTGCACCGCCGTGGAGTCGGGACACCCGCTCGACCGCCGCCGGGATGAAGTCGTCGATCCAGTCCTCGAACCCGAGGCCGCGGTCGGAATAGCCCATGGTGCCGTAGTCGACGAGATACGCCGCCTTGCCGGAACCGGCCAGGTGCGCGGCAAGGCTCTGGCCCGGCCGGAGGTCGAAGCAGTGTGCGGGCGCCGCGAGCGGGGGCACGAGAAGGACGGGCCGGCCGCCGTCGGTCTCGGTGGTGTCGAACCGGTAGAGGTCTTGATGGGGCGCCTCGTGGATGCGCGTCGACGGGGTTCGCTGGACCGGCGCGATTCCGCCGCCGAAGGACAGCCGCCAGGCGTTGCGGGTCAGAGTGTTCAGCGTCGGGTTCCAGGCGATGTCGAGCACGGATTTCCTCTCGTGGCGGCGCAGATCCTCCAAGTATCTGTGACGTCAACATACAGGTAATCTCGCGGTCGCCCGTCAGCGGGAGGCGAGCAGAACCCGCAACACCGTCGCCGGCCGGAGCAGCGTCCCCGGACGGTCGAGAAGATGCGTCACCCGGAGGAACGCGGACCCCACGGCCGGGTCGACGGACGCCGCCCGATCGAGCCGGGAGGTGTACGCATTGACCAACCGCACTCGCGCCGACCGTCGACCGGGCACGGCCGGGATCCGCAGGTCGTTGTCGACGGTGAGCGTCCACGCGGCATCGATACACCGGTTCGCCCCACGGAGGAACCGGCGACCGAGATGCGTCCGCTCCGACCGCAGGCAGTCCCGCAGGATCGTCGCCTCCACCGCGGCGACGCTCATGCCCTGACCGTAGATCGGGTTGAACGAGCAGATGGCGTCCGCGAACGGCAGGTAATTCGACGGTAGATCGTCTGCGGAATAGTGCCGCCGGACGGTCGTCGGGATCCGGTAGCGCACGCCGTCGTCCACCGGCTCGGCCGTGCGCAGTGCGTCGTACATGTCGGGGGCGGGAAACGACTTCACGAAGTCGAGGAAGCCGTCCGGATCCAGTGGCGGCACGTCGTCCCCGTACCCGGCGAGAGTGACGATCCAGGTGCCGTCCTCCTGCACGCCCATGAATCCGCTGCGCGGACTCGACGGTCCCGGCGCCATCCCGATGCCGGAATCCCCGTCCAGATGCGGCGGGTCGAGCCGGAAGTGCCGCGTCGCGTAGCTGACGTCCACGGCCAGCTGCGTCTCGGCCGGCGGCGCGAACCCCAGCTCGCCGAGCCGGGCGACAGTCTGCGAACTGCGGCCGGACGAGTCCACGACGAGATCGGTCTCGACGACCTCCGGCGGGACGCCGCCCCGGTGCTGCACGGTCACGCCGGTCACCTGTCCGCCGTCGACGGTGAGACCCGTGACGTCGGAGCGGTCCCGTATCCGCACGTTCGGCAGGGCCTCGACCCGGTTGCGCATCTGCCACTCGACGAGCGGTCTGCTCGCGAGAATACCGGGGACGCCACTGATCTCGCGCGCCATCCGATGCCCGTCGACGATCCACCGGATGTCGCCCAGTGCGTCACCCGCGGTGGCGCCGAGGGCCAGGAGCTCGGACACGAACCCCGGCAGGAGGTCCTCCATCGCGGCCTGCCCGCCTGCGAGCAGCGCGTGCACGTGCCGGGCCTGCGGCACGCACCTGCGCGCGACGGCTGTGTCGGGCAGGATGTCGCGGTCGAGGACGACGACGCTCCTGAACGAGCCGGCGAGAGCCGCCGCGGCAAGCAGTCCCCCCATTCCGGCGCCGACGACTACGGCGTTGCCGGCCGGGGTCGTCCGGTGCGTCATGGCGGCTGTCCGTTCACAAGACGGTGCAGAGACCTCCAGGGTATTTCTCCTGACCTCGAAGAGCGGTGGTTACTCTGGAGTAATGACCGAACAGAAGACCTGGAATGCGTTCACCGTCGAGCGCAAGGATCACGTCGCGCAGGTGACGCTCATCGGACCCGGAAAGGGCAACGCGATGGGCCCGGATTTCTGGAGCGAGCTCCCCGAGATCTTCGGGGAACTCGACACCGATCCGGACGTGCGGGCCGTGGTGATCGCCGGCTCCGGCAAGAACTTCTCCTTCGGTCTGGATCTGCCCGCCATGAGCGGCAGCTTCGGGTCCGTCCTCGCCGACAAGGCGCAGGCCGGCCCGCGTACCGCGTTCCACGACATGATCAAGCGGATGCAGTCCGGCATCAACGCGGTCGCCGACTGCCGCAAGCCGGTGGTCGCGGCCGTCCAGGGCTGGTGCATCGGCGGCGGCGTCGACCTGATCTCCGCGTGCGACATTCGCTACGCCAGCACCGACGCGAAGTTCAGCATCCGTGAGGTCAAAGTCGCGATCGTCGCGGACATGGGCAGCTTCGCCAGGCTGCCCGCCATCATCGGCGACGGCCACCTGCGGGAACTCGCGCTCACCGGTAAGGACATCGACTCCGGGCGCGCCGAGAAGATCGGTCTCGTCAACGGTGTCTTCGCGGACGTCGACGCCGTCCTCGCCGCCGCGCACGCGACCGCGGCCGAGATCGCGGCGAACCCGCCGCTCGTCGTGCACGGCATCAAGGACGTCCTCGACCACTCCCGCGCGGCCGCCGTCGACGACAGCCTCCGCTACGTCGCCGCGTGGAACGCCGCGTTCCTGCCGTCGCAGGACCTGACCGAGGCGATCACCGCCGTCTTCGAGAAGCGCGCCCCCGAATTCACGGGCGAATAGTCCGTCCGCCGACGCGGCCGCACCTCCGGGACGGGGTGCGGCCGCGTCGTAGTCGCTTATCCGCAGGTAAAGCCCAGTTCATCAGTTGCCCGAAACCTCGCCGCCCTCGCATACTTGCGGACTACAAGTAAACGACAGCGCAGCGAGGAAACAGTGTCGAATTCGGTCGAAACGCCGGTGGCCTACACCCACCGGCAGATCCTGGCTGTACTCAGTGGGTTGATGCTCGGCATGTTCCTCGCCGCGCTCGACCAGACGATCGTGGCGACGGCGATCCGGACCATCGCCGACGACCTCGACGGGTATTCGCTGCAGGCGTGGGCCACCACCGCATACCTCGTCACCGCCACCCTGGCGACGCCGCTCTACGGCAAACTGTCCGACATCTACGGCCGCAAACCGTTCTTCATGTTCGCGATCACGGTGTTCGTGATCGGCTCGGTCATGTGCACCTTCTCGACGTCGATGTACATGCTCGCGGCCTTCCGTGCAGTGCAGGGGCTCGGCGCGGGCGGTCTGTTCTCGTTGGCGCTCACCATCATCGGCGACATCGTCTCCCCGCGTGAACGGGCCAAATATCAGGGCTACTTCCTGGCCGTGTTCGGCACCTCCAGCGTCCTCGGCCCAGTCCTCGGCGGAGTGTTCGCCGGGCAGGATGTGATCCTCGGAATCGACGGCTGGCGTTGGGTTTTCCTCGTCAACGTGCCGGTGGGACTGGTCGCGCTCACGGTCGTCTCCCGCGTGCTGCACCTGCCGCGGCGACCGAGCGGAAGCCGGCGGATCGACTGGTGGGGCGCGATCGCCCTCGCGGTGGGTGTGGTGCCGCTGCTCGTGGTCGCCGAACAGGGGCACAGCTGGGGGTGGGGCAGCTCGAAGTCGTTGGCGTGCTACGTGATCGGCGTCATCGGTGTGCTCGCCTTCGTGTCGGTGGAATTGGCGATGAAGGACGACGCACTCATCCCGATGCGCTTCTTCCGTAACAGCACCTTCGCGCTCGGTGTCGTGATCAGCCTAGTCGTGGGCGCCGTCATGTTCGGCGGTATCACCTTGCTGCCGCAGTACTTACAGGTGGTGAAGGGCTCGAGCCCCACCCTGGCCGGGTTCCAGATTCTGCCGATGGTCCTCGGCCTCATGGCCGGCTCGGTGGTCAGCGGTCAGATGATCTCGCGGACCGGGCGGTACCGGTACTTCCCGATCCTGGGCACCGCTCTGATCGGGATTGGCGCGTTCCTGCTGCACACGCTGGCCGCCGACACCCCGATGCCCGTCGTGATGGTGTTCATGCTGATCCTCGGACTCGGTCTCGGAAACCTGATGCAGCCCCTCACCCTCGCCATTCAGAACGCACTGCCCCCGCAGGACATGGGGGTGTCGACCGGAGCGGCCACGTTCTTCCGGCAGATCGGCGGCACCGCAGGCGTCGCAATCTTCCTGTCGATCCTCTTCTCCCGCCTCACCCCGGCCATCGGCGAACGCGTGACAGCCGCCGCCGGCACAGCCGACTTCCGTCGAGCCGTGGCCGCGGCCGCACAGAGCAACGACCCCGCGGAGGCCGCCATGGGCCAAGGGATCCTCAGCCCCGACCACGCCGGCGTCAGCGGAGTCCTCACGGACAGCTCGGTGATCGGAAAACTCGACGACGTGCTGGCCCTGCCCTTCCGCGAAGGATTCGCCGACGCAATCGGATCCGTCTTCCTCAGCGTGTCGATGCTCGCCGTCGTCGCCTTCGTCCTCACTCTGCTGTGGAAGGAAGTGCCACTCCGCAGCGAGTCCGGCCTCCAGGCCGCGGCGCGGGGAGACGCGCAGGAGTGAGACGCCAACGGCGCCCACCCCCGCGGGGGTGGGCGCCGTTGCCGTAAATATCGGGAGGCTCAGTGCCAGACGATTCGCCGCCGGCTCAGTGCCCGCCGTTGTCCTTCAGACGCTTGAACGAGGCCTCGACCTCGGCCTTCGCCTCGGCCACCCCGACCCAGTCGGCGGCCTCGACGTGCTTGCCCGGCTCGAGGTCCTTGTAGTGGACGAAGAAGTGCTTGATGGCATCCAGTTCGAACTGCGGAACGTCGCCGATGTCCTGGATGTGATCCCAGCGCGGGTCGCCGGCCGGCACACACAGCACCTTGTCGTCGCCGCCGGCCTCGTCGACCATCTTGAACATGCCGACCGGACGTGCCTCGACGATGACGCCGGGGAACACGGACTCGGGGAGCAGGACCAGCGCGTCCAGCGGGTCGCCGTCCTCGCCGAGCGTGTTCTCGATGAAGCCGTAGTCGGCCGGGTATCCGAACGCGGTGTAGAGGTAGCGGTCCAGCTTCACGCGACCGGTCACGTGGTCGACCTCGTACTTGTTTCGCTGACCCTTGGGGATCTCGATGGTGACGTCGAACTCCACGCCGATTCCTCGCTGTCGTGTCGATGATGATTCGGGGAGAGGATATCGGGTCGAGGATAAGGTTGGTTGTCTGACCACCCACGAATCACAGTGAAGACGGAGGCGCGTTGCCGAGCCAGGGAAAGAAGAAGATGGGCTCGTTGGCGGGACGCCACCGTCGGAACATGCGAATTCTGTTCGCGTCGGTCGTCGTCGTGGTGCTCGCGATGGCGGCTGTTCTGGTGGTCGCGGTGACCGCGCACAACGCGTCGGCGGGGCGCGGGGAACTGACGATCGCGCCCGAACCGGCACCGATCACGGCGGCCCCGCAGGTCACGCCGGTGCCGGACGACGCCCCGATGCCGACGGCGCAGGGGATCGCCGCCGCAGTCGGTCCGGCCGCCGCCAACCCCGACCTCGGCAAGTTCAGCGGAACGGTCGCCGACGCGGTCACCGGTCAGGTCCTGTGGAGCGTCAACCCGCAGACCCCGATGACCCCGGCGTCGACCACCAAGGTCCTCACCGCGGGATCCGCGTTGCTGGCGTTGCCGTCCGACCGTCGCGTGACGACGAAGGTGGTGCAGGGGGCGACTCCCGGCGAGATCGTCCTCGTTGCCGGCGGTGATCCCACACTCACCGCGAAACCGGTCGGGGAGAACGGCTATTACCCGGGTGCGGCGCACATCTCGCAACTGGTCGATCAGATCCGGAACGCGGGCATCCAGGTGACGAGCATCGTGGTCGACACCAGCATCTACTCGGGCGACACCATGGCGCAGGGGTGGTTCCCGACGGACGTCGGCGCCGGATTCATCACCCCCACCGAACCGATCATGATCGACGGCGGACGGGCCGACCCGCTCGTGGACGAGTCGCCGCGCAGTGCGACACCCGCGCTCGACGCCGGGCGGACGCTCGCCGGTGCGCTCGGCGTCGCCCCGTCGGCGGTCACGTCGGGGGTCGCGGCGCCCGGTGCGGCTACCGTGGCGAGCGTGCAGTCCGCGCCGCTGCGCGACCGGTTGAGGCAGATGATGGAACACTCGGACAATGTGCTTGCCGAAGCGATCGGGCGGGAGGTTGCCATGAATGCCGGCGCGGAAGCATCGTTCGACGGCGCCGTCGCGACCATCGGCCAGACCCTGACCGCGGCCGGCTTCGATCTGTCGGGGTTCACCCTGCACGACGCCAGCGGGTTGTCCGTCGACGACCGCATCGCCCCGCACACGCTCGACCAGGTCCTCACGGCCGCCGCGGGCGACGGCAATCCGGCCCTGCGCCCGATGCTCGACTACCTGCCGGTGGCCGGTGCCACGGGCAGCCTGTCGGACCGGTACGCGTCGGGGAACCGCACGGGCGCCGGATGGGTGCGGGCGAAGACCGGCACCCTGTCCACGGCCAGCGCGCTCGCCGGCTACGTGGTGGACCAGAACGGGCGTGTCCTCACGTTCGCGCTGATGTCCAACGACCGCCCGCCGGAGGTCAGCCGTCCCGCACTCGACGCACTGGCGGCCGCGCTCCGCACGTGCGGGTGCCAGTGATGGCCGCCGAGGGAAATGCCTTCAGCGGCGCCGTCGACTGGAAGCTGGCAGCCAGGACGGGGGTGAAACTCGCGCGCAGCGGACCGGTGACGTCGCGGTACACCGCCGAAACCGTGGTCGCGGAACTGGCCGACGCGTCGATGCGCGCGGAACTGCCCGTCCGGGAAGTCACCGGCCTCGCCGACGGACTTCCGGTGCCGACCGCCCAGATCCTCGACCGGGCCGGGTGGATCCACGCCGCCGCGCACTCGATGTCGCAACTTACGGGCGGCGACGCCGCTCCCGGCACGCTGGTCGGCAAGCCGGCAGGCATTCAGGCCGGGGCGATGCTCGCGTACCTGTCGTCGGCGATCCTCGGCCAGTACGACCCGTTCACCGGCGACAACGGAACCCTGCTGCTCGTGGCGCCCAACGTGGTGTCCGTCGAGCGCACGTTGCGGGTGCGGCCCAGCGACTTCCGGCTCTGGGTGTGCCTCCACGAGGTGACGCACCGGGTGCAGTTCTCGTCCTCACCGTGGCTCACCGGATACATGCAGGAGTCGGTGGAGACCCTCGGATCCGCCGAAGACGAGTCCCTCACCGACATGGTCGGCCGGTTGTCCTCCGCGCTGCGCGCCCGCGGGCGCACGGAGCCGGACGACTCGGGCGCACCGGGCGGCATCGTCGGACTGCTGCGCGCGACGCAGGCCGAGCCGCAACGTGAGGCGCTCGACCGCCTGCTGGTGCTCGGCACCCTCCTCGAGGGACATGCGGACCACGTGATGGACGCCGTCGGCCCCGCGGTCGTGCCGTCGGTGGCCGCGATCCGGGCAGCGTTCGATCAGCGGCGCCGCCGCAAGAGCAACCCGGTGCAGCGTCTCATCCGTGCACTGCTCGGAATGGACGCCAAGATGGCGCAGTACGTGCGCGGCAAGGCGTTCGTCGACGCCGTCGTGGACAAGGTCGGGATGGACCGGTTCAACGTCGTGTGGACCGGCCCCGACACGTTGCCCCGGCTCGCGGAGATCGACGCGCCGGACGTCTGGGTGTCCCGGGTACTGGGCTGATTCGAGAAGGGCTGAGCCGGTGATGGTGCTTCCCGAGGAGCCGGCGATCCTCGAGGTTCGTCACGCCGTGCGGCGCTGGATCGCGGCGCACGCCCCGGACGGTGAGATCGCGGTCGCGTTGTCGGGTGGCGCCGACTCACTGGCACTGACCGCGGCGGCCGCCGCCGAGGCACGGTCGGTGTGTGCCCTCGTCGTCGATCATCGGCTGCAGCCGGGTTCCGCCGACGTGGCCGACGAGGCGGCCGCCCGTGCCCGAGCGCTCGGCTGCGCGTCCGCCGAGGTGCTTCCCGTCGATGTGACCGGGTCGGGCGGGCTCGAGGCGGCCGCCCGCCAGGCCCGTTACCGCGCCCTCGACTCGGCGCGCGGAACCCGCCCGGTGCTGCTGGGGCACACCCTCGACGACCAGGCCGAAACGGTGTTGCTGGGGTTGTCGCGCGGTTCGGGCGGTCGATCCATCTGGGGGATGAGCGCGTACGACAGCCCGTGGGGGCGTCCGCTGCTGGACGTGCGCCGCGCGGTGACCCGGCAGGCCTGCGCGGAACTGGGACTGAGCCCGTACGAGGACCCGCACAACGCCTCACCCGACTTCGTGCGGGTGCGGCTGCGCACCGAGGTGCTGCCGCTGCTCGAGGACGTGCTGGGCGGCGGCGTCGCCGGAGCCCTCGCCCGCACCGGGGAACACCTGCGCGAGGAAGGAGCGGTCCTCGACACGCTGGCCGCCGACGCCCAAGCAAAAGTCGTGGTGGACGGCGAAATCGACACCGCCCTGCTCGCACTGTCGGCGCCACCCGTCCGCCGGCGGGTGCTGCGTAGCTGGCTCCTCGCGGCCGGTGCGCGCGGTCTCGGAGACACCCAGCTGCGGGCCGTGGACGACCTCGTCGCACGGTGGCGGGGACAGGGGCAGGTGGCGATCGGGGGCGGAACACCGGACGCGAGGTTGGTGGTCCGCCGACGACGTGGCAGGCTGAACGTCGGATTGGACGACCGACGAAGGGTTTGATCGCGTGTACGAAGGCGACATCGCATCGGTACTGATCTCCGAGGACGAGATCCGTCGACGTACCGTCGAACTGGCCGAGGAGATCGCCAAGCGCTACCCGGAGGGCGCCCCGGAAGGGGATCTGCTCCTGGTGGGTGTCCTCAAGGGCGCCATCTTCTTCATGACCGACTTCGCGCGGGCCCTCCCCATCCCCACCCAGATGGAGTTCATGGCCGTCAGCTCCTACGGGTCGTCCACGTCGTCCTCCGGCGTCGTGCGCATCCTCAAGGACCTCGACAAGGACATCGCGGGCCGGCACGTGCTGATCGTCGAGGACATCATCGACTCCGGTCTGACGCTGTCCTGGCTGATGCGCAACCTGTCGAGCCGCAACCCCGCGTCGCTCGAGGTCGTCACGCTGCTGCGCAAGCCCGACGCCATCAAGGTCGACGTCAACGTCGCGAACGTCGGCTTCGACATCCCCAACGAATTCGTCGTCGGGTACGGCCTCGACTACGCCGAGCGCTACCGCGACCTGCCGTACATCGGGACCCTCGAGCCTTCCGTCTACGGCGGCTGATCTCCGCGCCGCCCGTCAGCGGACGGATTCGTGGGACACGGCGAGCTCCAGCGCCCGCAGGTCCTGTTCCAGTTGCCGGAACAGCCAGTACACGCCGACGAACGCGAAGATGCCGCCGACGCACAGGATGCGGACCGCGATGATCACCAGCGTGATCTCGTCGGGCGACAGGAACGTCACCCCGGCCACACCGGCCAGCGGAACCGAGGCGGCCACCGCGAGATACAGCGTGCTCCGGCGGTCGAGACCCCGCAGTTTGTGCGCGTCGGCGCTGCTGGCGATGTCCTGAGGCAGCAGGGTCGGGTAGATGCAGCGCACCGCGAAGAACGCCACCACGAAGAACGGGTACGCCACCGACACGGCACCGCACACGATCAGTGATGCGATGAAGTGCACGTACGCGCCCGGCGGCACGTTCCCCGCCGCGAGTTGCAGGGAAATCGGATAGGCGATGCCCGCGATGACCCACAACCCGAACACCACCAGCACGACGCGGTCGCCGAGCAGCAGCGTGTCGGTGCGGGCCCGGGCCAGCGTCTGGCGGTCGTACGTTTTCCCCTTGCGCAGACCCCGCGGAACGAGCAGCGGATATCGGCACCAGTAGAGCAGCATGATCGCGCCCAACGGGAACGCGATCGAATTGATCACCAATTGGATCGATTCGAACGAGTGCTGGGCCTCCGGCGTCAGATTGCTGATGATCAGCATCTTGTTGTGGTGATAGTTGTAGGCGCCCGCGAGGGCATTCGGCACCGCGATACCGATCACCAGGATCGGGAGGGCGAATCGGCGCAGCCGCATGCGCCAACTGTTCGGCGGCGGATCGACGAGGTCCCGGGCCCGCGGATTCAGGCACAGGTCGAATTGCTGGGCCAGTTCGGCACCGGACGACCACCGGTCCTCCGGCTTCGGTGCCAGACACGTCAGCAGCACTCGTCTCAGCGACGGCGGGCAGTCGTAGGGCAACTGGTCGAGGAACTCCGGGTCGATGTCGCGGCTGCGGCGGTCCAGCATCGCTTCGAGTGCGACGAGCGACTCGCTCGACACGTCCTCGTCCTCGAACGGCCGCCGCCCGCACATCAGCTCCCACAACATCACGCCGAGCGCGAAGATGTCGCTGCGGGTGTCGAGGTCCGCCGCCGTCCCCGGCATACCGCGGTGACACGCCTCGAGTTGCTCGGGCGACATGTACGCCAGGGACCCGCCGAAGTAGGCGAGCGGTGACGCCCCGGTGACGGTGTCGCTGAAACTGATGTTGAAATCGGCGAGCTTCGGCACCCCCTCTGCGGTCAGCAGGATGTTCGCGGGTTTGATGTCGCGGTGCAGGACACCGCGCTTACCGGCGTAGTCGAGGGCGTCCGCCAGTCGCCGCCCCAGCCACGCGATCGTCTCCGGCCAGGTCAGCGACGCGATCTCGTCCCGCACACTCGAGTCGGTGGGCCTGATCTCGCCCTTCTCCCGCATCTCCTCGTCGACCACGTCCAGCAGCAGGCTGCCCGTCCGGTCCTGTTCCGGGGTCACACGCACGCGCCGCAGCACCCGCAGCAGGGTGCCACCCGGCAGGTACTGCATGTAGAGCAGGCGCAGCTGGCGGTCTTCGAGCAACCGCTGGTCGAACACACGCACGATGTAGTTGTGGTCGAGCTGCGCGAGGGTCTGCGGCTCGTTCCCCTTGTCGTGCGAGATCTTCACCGCGACGAGTCGCTGCATCGACCGCTGTCGTGCCAGGAACACGCGGCCGAACGCGCCACTGCCCAGGCCCATCAGTAGATCGAAGTCGTCGACCTGCTGACCGACCTCCACATCGTCGAGAGCCGCATTGCTCGGCGGCTTGGTGATGAGCGTGTCCGGCTGCCTGGCGGTCATGGTCGGACCGGCGGCCGCGGTCTGTTCGGCGGCGGCGGTTTGTTCGGCGGCGGCGGTTTGTTCGGCGGCGGCGGTTTGTTCGGCGGCGGCGGTTTGTTCGGCGGTCATCGTCCGTGCGGACACGGTGTGCGCAGCAACCACCGTCGACGGTCCGGCCGCGACCGTCGCTTCGCTGCTCTCGTGTTCGGAGTTCGTGACTCCGACGGTCCGTTCGGCAGAGTCCGATCCAGCGGCCGATCCGTCTCTGCCCGACCCGTTTCCTCTGGTCATTGCACATCGAGGGTTCTACTGGGCGGGTTCTCTGGGCACATCGAGGTTGTCTGGAGCGGTGTGAAGAGTCCCATCCAGGGACAAGCGAATGGTAACCCCACAGACCTACCGTATCCAGCGCGAATACTCGAAATGACTGCTTCTCTGCACCATATACTCGGGTAATGGGGGACTCCCCGTTCACCTCAGCCGTCGTCGTCGCCGAGCAGGTTCGCTCGGGCGTCTCGAGCCCGATGGAGCATGTCGAGGCCGCGCTCGCGGCCATCGAAGAGCGTGAACCGAAGATTCAGGCGTTCGTCACCGTCCTCGCCGAACAGGCCCGAGCCGACGCGCTCGCCCTCTCCCGCCGGCCGGATCTGTCCACACTTCCGCTGGCAGGAGTGCCCGTCGCGATCAAAGACGTCATTTCGGTGGCCGGACTGCCGATGCGCGAGGGATCGGGTGCGACCAGTGCGGAACCGAAGATTGCCGATCACCCGGTCGTCGCGCGACTGCGGGCGGCGGGAGCGGTGGTCGTGGGCCTGACCACCCTCCCCGAACTGGCGGTGTGGGGAACCACCGACGCGCCCGGCCACATCACCCGCAATCCGTGGAATCCTTCCCTGACCTGTGGGGGTTCATCCGGGGGAGCGGCCGCCGCCGTTGCCGCGGGGATGGTGCCCCTGGCACACGGGACCGACGGTCTGGGGTCGATCCGCATCCCTTCGGCGAACTGCGGAGTGTTCGGTATCAAACCGGGCAGGGGAGTCGTGCCGTCCGAACTCGGCGCCACCTCGTGGTTCGGCATGGCCGAGAACGGGCCCATCGCCACGACCGTCGACGACGCCGCCCTGATGCTGTCCGTCCTCGCCGACCGACCCGAACTCGCGCGGATCGGCGCATCGGAACCGTTGCGGATCGCGGTGGCGGCAGGGTCGCCGACGTTCCTGGCCACGGTCGATCCGCAGTGGCGGGACGCGGCCGTGCGCGCGGGCACGGAACTGACCGGCTCGGGTCACGACGTCGAGCCTGCGACGTTGCCGTACCCGGTCAACCTGCTTCCCGTTCTCGCCCGCTGGACCGCGGGAACGGCCGCCGACGCGAAGGGACTCGATCTGCGGCGACTGCAGCCGCGGACCCGCAGACACGTCGCGGTGGGCCGCGCGCTGGGCCGGTTCGTCCGCCCGGAGCAGGTGGGCAGGCTCGAAGAGTCGCTACGCGCATTCTTCGAGAACTACGACGTGGTGATCACACCCGCTCTCGCGCAGCCGCCGCTCGCGGCGACGACGTGGAGCGAGCGGTCGTGGCTGTCGAACATCGTGGCCAACGTGCGGTATGCCCCGCTCAGCGCGCTGTGGAATCTCGTCGGGTGGCCTGCGGCGAGTGTGCCCGTCGGCACGCACTCGCATTCGGGCACCCCGCTGGCCGTGCAGATCGCGGCGCCGCCCGGGGGAGAGGCCAGGATCCTGGCCCTGGCCGCTCACATCGAGCGGGTGGGCGGCGGCTGGCCGAGGGTCGCGCCCGTGCGGTGAACTCCCGCACATTCGGACCCGGATCGAGTCCGAGGGAACCGATGGGCAACCGCATGCGTTGAAAGAAAAGAGACCGCTCCCAACGGCGGTTGGCTGCTACCTGGAGTCGCCGGGGTGCCTTCGCGGTAACCTGGTTTGTCCGGTTGGCAGCCGGAAGGCGCACCCGGAAGACCCGCACTCTCGAAAGGACCGGCCATATCGGCCGACCTGTATGAACCGTAAGACTGTGTTTCGAAACCTGGCGATAGTTGCCGGCATCCTGCTGGTGATCTACGCCTTCAGCTACTTCGGCAACGACACGCGCGGATTCCAGGGTGTCGACACCTCCGTGGCGATCGCGCAGCTCGACGCGAACAACGTCGACAAGGCGCAGATCGACGACCGGGAGCAGCAGGTGCGCCTGTGGCTGAAGGACGGCAACGACGCCACCGACGGCAAGACCGAGATCCTCGCGAAGTATCCGGCGTCGGCGTCCGAGCAGATCTTCAACGAGATCTCCGACAAGGGCCTGCAGAGCTACAACACCACGGTCACGCAGGAGAGCTGGCTCACGTCCATCCTGCTGTTCGTCCTGCCGATGGTGATCCTGCTCGGCATCTTCTTCTTCGTGATGAGTCGCATGCAGGGCGGCGGTCGCGGCGGCGTCATGGGCTTCGGGAAGTCGAAGGCCAAGCAGCTCAACAAGGACATGCCGAAGACCACGTTCGCCGACGTCGCGGGTGCGGACGAGGCCGTCGAAGAGCTGTACGAGATCAAGGACTTCCTGCAGAACCCGATGCGCTACCAGTCGCTGGGCGCGAAGATCCCGCGCGGCGTGCTGCTGTACGGGCCGCCCGGAACCGGTAAGACCCTTCTCGCCCGCGCGGTGGCAGGCGAGGCCGGCGTCCCGTTCTTCACGATCTCCGGTTCGGACTTCGTCGAGATGTTCGTCGGTGTGGGTGCGTCCCGCGTACGCGACATGTTCGACCAGGCCAAGCAGAACAGCCCCTGCATCATCTTCGTCGACGAGATCGACGCCGTCGGACGCCAGCGTGGCGCCGGCCTCGGCGGCGGTCACGACGAGCGTGAGCAGACCCTCAACCAGTTGCTGGTCGAGATGGACGGTTTCGGTGACCGCACCGGCGTCATCCTCATCGCCGCCACCAACCGCCCCGACATCCTCGACCCGGCGTTGCTGCGCCCGGGCCGCTTCGACCGGCAGATCCCGGTCGGCGCCCCCGACCTCGCCGGTCGTCGCGCCATCCTGAAGGTCCACTCGCAGGGCAAGCCGATCGATCAGCACGCCGACCTCGAGGGCCTGGCCAAGCGCACCGTCGGAATGTCGGGTGCCGATCTGGCCAACGTCATCAACGAGGCCGCGCTGCTCACGGCTCGCGAGAACGGCACCGTCATCACGGAGGCCGCGCTCGAGGAGTCCGTCGACCGTGTTGTCGGCGGTCCCCGCCGCAAGAGCCGCATCATCAGCGAGCACGAGAAGAAGATCACCGCGTACCACGAGGGCGGGCACACGCTCGCCGCGTGGGCGATGCCCGACATCGAGCCCGTCTACAAGGTCACCATCCTCGCCCGTGGCCGCACCGGCGGTCACGCGATGACGGTGCCCGAGGACGACAAGGGCCTGATGACGCGGTCCGAGATGATCGCCCGACTCGTCATGGCGATGGGTGGCCGCGCGGCCGAGGAACTCGTGTTCCACGAGCCGACCACCGGTGCGTCCTCCGACATCGACATGGCGACGAAGATCGCCCGGTCGATGGTCACCGAGTACGGCATGAGCGCCAAGCTGGGTGCGGTGCGGTACGGCCAGGAGGGTGGAGATCCGTTCCTGGGCCGGTCGATGGGTCAGCAGTCCGACTACTCCCACGAGGTCGCGCGCGAGATCGATGAAGAGGTCCGCAACCTCATCGAGGCCGCGCACACCGAGGCGTGGGCGATCCTCAACGAGTACCGCGACGTGCTGGACATCCTGGCTACCGAGCTGCTCGAACGCGAGACGCTCACCCGCAAGGATCTCGAGAAGATCTTCCACAGTGTCGAGAAGCGCCCGCGCATCACCGCGTTCAACGACTTCGGCCACCGGACCCCGTCCGACAAGCCGCCGGTCAAGACGCCGCGAGAACTCGCCGTCGAGCGCGGCGAGCCGTGGCCTCAGCAGCCCGAGCCGGTGTTCGCGCAGCAGCAGTCGCAGCAGGCTCCGCCGCAGCAGCAGTACCCGCAGCCGGCACCCGCCAACGGTTACTCGCAGCCGGCACCGGCCCGGCCGCAGGGTGGGATGACGCAGCCGCGTCCGGACTACGGCGCCCCCGCGGGTTGGTCGGCTCCGGGCTGGCCGCCTCGCGACCCGGGGAACCAGAACAACCCCGAGGGTCAGTACCCCGGTAACCAGGGTCCGGGGAACCAGTGGAACCCGCCGCACGAGCAGCGTGGCACCGGCGACGACGACGCGCAGACGAGGGCCTGGAAAGGACCGGACGGATCGAACTGATCCGCCCGACACTAGGCTGTTGCTTCGGGACGATCGGTCCCGGTACTGGAGGAGTTTCGGTTGTCGGTGAATCATCTCGGTAGTGAGCCCGTGGCACTCGAGACAGGCCGGGTGTTCGATCAGCCGCGTGCCGAAGCCGCGGTGCGCGAACTGCTGATCGCGATCGGTGAAAACCCGGACCGTCCCGGACTCCGGGATACGCCCGCCCGCGTGGCGCGGTCGTACCGTGAGGTCTTCGCGGGCCTCTACACCGACCCGGACACCGTGCTGAACACGACGTTCGACGAGGGGCACCAGGAGCTGGTGCTCGTTCGCGACATTCCGCTGTACTCCACGTGTGAGCACCATCTCGTGTCGTTCCACGGGGTCGCCCACGTCGGGTACATCCCCGGTAAGACGGGCAAGGTGACCGGACTGTCGAAGTTGGCGCGCGTGGTCGACCTCTACGCCAAGCGTCCGCAGGTGCAGGAACGTCTGACCAGCCAGATCGCCGACGCCGTCATGCGCAAGCTCGACCCGCGCGGTGCGATCGTGGTCATCGAGGCCGAGCACCTGTGCATGGCGATGCGGGGGATCCGCAAGCCTGGTGCGAGTACCACCACCTCCGCGGTGCGTGGTCTGCTCCAGTCCAGCGCGGCCTCACGTTCCGAGGCTCTGGACCTTATTCTGCGGAAGTGACCGTGATCGAGTTGCCCGCGCCAGGCCGAACCGTGGTGATGGGCGTCCTGAACGTCACCACCGATTCCTTTTCCGACGGCGGACGTTTCTTCGATCGTGACGCGGCGCTCGCGCGCGGTCTGGAACTGAAGCGTCTCGGCGTCGACATCGTCGACGTCGGTGGCGAGTCCACCCGGCCGGGCGCGGCGCGGGTCGATCCCGACGTCGAAGCCGGTCGCGTCGCACCCGTGATTTCGGATCTGGTGGGCGAGGGCATCTGCGTCAGCGTGGACACGATGCGGGCGTCGGTCGCGGAGGCCGCGATCGAGGCGGGGGCGTCGATCATCAACGACGTCGCCGGTGGCCGTGCGGATGCCGCGATGGCCTCGGTGGTCGCGGACGCCGGAGTGCCGTGGATCCTGATGCACTGGCGTTCGGCTGCCGACTACGTGCACCGCGGCACCGCCGATCACTACGACGACGTGGTCCGTGAGGTTCGGGACGAACTGATGACCCAGGTCGACCTGGCCGTGAAGGCCGGGGTGGATCCGGGTTCCCTGGTGCTGGATCCGGGTCTCGGTTTCGCGAAGACCGCCGACCACAACTGGGCTCTGCTGAAGGCGCTGCCCGAGTTCAACGAGCTGGGATTCCCCGTCCTCATCGGCGCGTCCCGCAAGCGGTTCCTGGGTTCGCTGCTGGCGGATGCGGACGGGGAACCGCGGCCGCCCGCCGGACGGGAGATCGCGACCGCCGTCGTTTCGGCGCTCGCCGCGACCCACGGGGCGTGGGGAGTGCGCGTGCACGACGCGCAGGGTTCCCTCGACGCCATTGCGGTCGCCGAGGCCTGGGCAAAGGGTGCAGCCGGACGTGAGTGATCGAATCGAGTTGCGCGGCTTGAAGGTTCGTGGCAATCACGGCGTCTTCGAACACGAGAAGCGGGACGGTCAGGACTTCTACGTCGACATCACCGTGTGGATGGACCTCGCCCCGGCGGCCGCATCGGACGACCTCGACGACACCCTCGACTACGGCGGACTGGCCGAGCGCGCGGCCGCGATCGTCGCGGGACCCCCACGGGACCTCATCGAGACCGTTGCCGCGGAGATCGCGGACGGGGTGATGACCGACCCTCGCGTCCGGCGCACCGAGGTGGTGTTGCACAAGCCGTCCGCGCCGATCCCGTTGACGTTCGCGGACGTCGCGGTGGTCGCGCACAGGTCACGACCATGAGTCGCGCGGTGTTGTCGATCGGATCGAACGTCGGCGACAGTCTTGCCCATCTGCAGTCCGTTCTCGACGGGCTGGGTGACGCGGTCGTGGCGGTCTCTCCGGTGTATTCGACGGCGCCGTGGGGCGGTGTGGAGCAGCAGGACTTCCTCAACGCGGTTCTCGTCGTCGACGATCCCGCCCTCGACGGTTACGGCTGGTTGCGGCGCGGGCAGGAACTCGAGGCCGCCGCCGACCGGGTACGGATCGAACGGTGGGGCCCGCGCACGCTCGACGTCGACGTCGTCACGTGCGACGACGTCCGCAGCGACGACCCCGAACTGACGTTGCCGCACCCGAGAGCACACGAGCGTGCGTTCGTGCTGATTCCGTGGCTGGACGTCGAACCCGACGCCGTGTTGCCGGTCGACGGGAGGACGACCCGAGTGGACGCGCTGCTGCCACTGCTGGACGACGAGGAACGGGCCGGTGTGCACCGGACGCAGTTCGTTCTGGACCGGCGGTCGCGATGAAGCCGGAACCGACGGGCACGATGAAACCCACCCGGATCTGGGATCTGCTGTTCCTGGCCGCTCTCGCCGTCGCCGCCACCTGGATCCTGGTCCGCGTGTTCTACGGCTCGTTTCCGCCGATTCCCGTATACGCCGGGGCGTCGCTGTACCCGGTCGCGCTGATCGAGGTCGTGCTCGCGTTCATGGTGCGATCCCGGGTCAGCAATCATCAGGTGGGCGACGGACCGCGTCAGCTTCACCCGATCACCGCCGCCCGAGTGGCGGCGCTCGCCAAGGCGTCCGCGCTCGTAGGTGCCGCGACGGCGGGAGTGTGGGGCGGCTTCCTGCTGTACCTGCTTCCGCAGCGGTCGGTGCTCCGGGCCGCGGTCTCGGACACCCCCGGCGCGTGGGTGGGTCTCGTCGCTGCGCTCGCCCTCGTCGGCGCGGCGCTGTGGTTGGAACACTGCTGCCGCACCCCCGACGACCCCTCGGACGAGCCGGCGCATTAGGGACATGGGGGATCGCCGCAGGTCCGATGGAATGCGCGGCGCACCCTTCACGGCCAAGTACCCTGGCACCATGACGAATCCTGGTCGCCTCAAGTCTGCGCGCCGCAACAGGCGCAGCGCGAGCCAGATGATCGTTGCGGGGTTGCTCGCCCTCGCGGTGATCGCGTCCCTCTTCCTGATCTTCAGCGACAGCGTCCAACTCCTGCGGGTGGGCCTGGTGGCCGCACTGTGGGCCGCCACAGTCGGTGCCATCGCCATGACGAAGTACCGGCGCGAGTCGGCGCTCGACAAGGCGAAGGTCAACGACCTGCAGACCGTCTACGAGTTGCAGCTCGAGCGGGAGATCTCGGCACGGCGCGAATACGAGCTCACCGTCGAGAAGCGGGTACGCAGCGAGGTGCGCGCCGACGCCGAAGAACTCGCCGCGCTGCGTGCCGAACTCTCGTCGCTCCGCAAGAATCTCGAGGCCCTGTTCGACGGCGCGATGCCGACCGAACGGATCGCGCTGCGGGCGGATTCGACGCGCGTGCAGGAACTTGCCGGCGGGTCGTACAGCAGCTACCAGCCTGCTGCGTCGGGCCTGTACATCCCGGGAGCGGGACATGCCGCCGGGGCGGGGCATCAGAGCGGCTCCGCCCAGTCGTCGCACCATTTCGCGAATCCGGACGACGACCCGGTCACCGCCGAGACGTCCATCGTCGAGCCCGCCTATGCCGGATCCACCGAACCCGAGATCGAGGTCGAGCCGGAACCGGAGCCCGAGCAGGGTGCCGAGACCCGGCAGGCACCCGAGCCGGAGCCGGTCGCGGAGGTCGAGCCCGAACCTGTCGCGAAGCCCGAGCCCGAGCCTGACTCCGAGGCAGAGGCAGAGGCCGAGGCTGAGCCCGAAGCGCGGCCGGGCCGCCGACGGGCGCCCGAGGACGACGAACCGTCTGGTGCACACTCCAACGGGCGGTCCGTCGCCGAGATCATGGCCAACATGCAGTCGGCATCCGGGGCCGCCCAGAGCACCGGAGGCAGGCGCCGCCGGGCCGAATAAGGCCGGACGCGCCCGAGGATCAACCCGCATCGTGTGAGGCATATATCACTCTGCCAGCGCATGGCGGGGTGTGTTCGAGCCGGGCTATCCTCACCGTGGAACGTCTGGTACCCGCCGAGCGGGACTGGAACGAACGAGAGGACGAAGGTGACCTCTTTCGGGATCACTAATGGCCCTGCGCCTGCGAGGTTGACGGTAGGAATCGTCTCCGCCGGCCGGGTCGGTACAGCAATCGGTGCCGCGTTGGAGCGGGCAGGTCACGTCGTCGTCGCCTGCTCGGCCGTTTCCGACGCGTCACGTCACCGGGCACGGACCCGGCTTCCCGAGACCGAGATTCTGCCGGTGGCAGAGGTCGCGGCCCGCTCCGAACTGCTCGTTCTCGCCGTCCCCGACGCCGAACTGCCGTCGCTGATCGCGGGGCTGGCCTCCACCCGTGCGGTGCCGAGTCGCGCGATCGTGGCCCACACGTCCGGCGCGAACGGCATCGGGATCCTCGACCCCCTCACCGAGCAGGGCGTCGTACCGCTCGCGATTCACCCCGCGATGACGTTCACCGGGCACGACGAGGACACCGTCCGTCTCGCGTCCGCCTGTTTCGGCATCACCGCCGCCGACGACATCGGTTACGCCATCGCGCAGTCGCTGGTCCTCGAGATCGGCGGCGAGCCCGTCCGGGTCCGCGAGGACATGCGACCGCTGTACCACGCCGCTCTCGCCCACGGCAGCAACCACCTGGTGACGCTCGTCGTCGACGCCGTGGCCGCGCTGCGCGTCGCCCTCGAAGGCCAGGAACTGCTCGGCCAGGAGTTGATCGGCGACGATCCGAACGGCCTGGCCGAACGGGTACTCCAGCCGCTGCTGTCCGCGGCGCTCGACAACGCCCTGCGGCGCGGGCCGTCGGCGCTGACCGGGCCGGTCGCGCGGGGCGATTCGGAAGCGGTCGCCACGCATCTGCGGGTACTCGAAGAGGTCGATCCGCGGATCGCGGCCGGCTACCGCGCCCTGTCCCTGAGGTCGGCGCAACGCGCCGGTGCGACACCTGAACTGCTGGAAATCTTGGAAGACCGGAGGTGAGTTCCGTGAGCGATCTGCAGGGCGGATACAAGCGCGGCGAACTGACCGTGCACCACGACCCGAGCGTGCTGACCCGGGTCTCGAAGGCGCTGCGCGGTGTCGGCCGCCAGGTCGCGCTCGTGCCGACGATGGGGGCCCTCCACACGGGTCACCTGGAGCTGGTGCGGCAGGCCAAGCTCACCGGCGCGGTGGTGATCGTCTCGATCTTCGTCAACCCGCTGCAGTTCGGCGCCGGCGAAGACCTCGACGCCTACCCGCGCACCCTCGACGCCGATCTCGAACTGCTGCGCGAGGCCGGAGTCGAGCTGGCGTTCGTGCCCACCGCAGCCACCATGTACCCGGCAGGACCGCGGACCACGATCCATCCCGGACCGCTGGGCGCCGAGCTGGAGGGCGCGTCCAGGCCGACGCACTTCGCGGGCATGCTCACCGTCGTCGCCAAGCTGCTGCAGATCGCGGCGCCCAACGTCGCGTATTTCGGTGAGAAGGACTACCAGCAGCTGACGTTGATCCGGCAGATGGTGACCGACCTGAATTTCGACGTCCGGATCTTCGGCGTGCCCACGGTGCGTGAGCACGACGGACTGGCACTGTCTTCGCGCAACCGCTACCTCGACGAGGCGCAGCGCGGCGCGGCGACGGCACTGTCCGCGGCTCTGATCGCCGGCGCCCACGCCGCCGCCGGTGGCGCCGAGGCGATCCTCGCCACTGCGCGCGAGGTGCTGGCGTCCGTCCCGGAGGTCGAGGTCGACTACCTCGAAGTGCGAGGCGTCGATCTCGGCCCCGCCCCCGAGCGCGGCGACGGCAGGCTGCTCGTCGCCGCCAAGCTCGGGACCACCCGCCTGATCGACAACGTCGGTGTCGCCGTCGGCACCGGTTTCCTCGAACGCGACGCCGAACCACCGTCGGACGCGTCGGCCGCAGACGAACTTCTTTCCCGCTAGAAGAGTAAGGACCACAACATGTTTCGCACCATGATGAAGTCGAAGATCCATCGCGCCACCGTCACGCACGCCGACCTGCACTACGTGGGCTCGGTGACGGTCGACCAGGATCTGATGGACGCCGCCGACCTTCTCGAGGGCGAGCAGGTGTGCATCGTCGACATCGACAACGGCGCGCGGCTCGAAACCTATGTGATCGCAGGCGAGCGGGGAAGTGGCGTCATCGGGATCAACGGTGCGGCAGCACATCTGGTCAAGCCCGGTGACCTCGTCATCCTCATCGCGTACGGCGTCATGAACGAGCAGGAGGTGCGCGACTACGAGCCGCGTGTCGTGTTCGTCGACGCCGCCAACTCGCCGATCGAGCTCGGCGCCGACCCGGCGCACGCGCCGGAGGGCTCCGGTCTCATCACCCCGCGCATGCTGTCGACGCTCGACGCCGAGCGCGAATCCAGTTTGGTGTAACCCATGCTCCTCACCGTCGACGTCCGGAACACGAACATCGTTCTCGGACTGTTCACCGGTTCCGGTGAACACTCGAAGTTGGTGCAGGACTGGCGGATGCGCACCGATGCGAGGATGACGGCGGACGAACTGGCCCTCATCTTCCGGGGGCTCCTCGGCACGCACACCGATCAGATCACCGGTGTGTCCGCGCTGTCGACGGTGCCGTCGGTGCTGCGGGAGATCCGCGTGATGCTGACGCGGTACTGGGGGCACGTCCCGCACGTGCTGGTGGAACCCGGGGTGCGAACCGGTGTTCCGCTGCTCGTCGACAACCCCAAGGAGGTGGGCGCCGACCGGATCGTGAACAGTCTTGCGGCGCATCACCTCTACGACGCACCGTGCATCGTGGTCGACTTCGGGACGTCCACGTGTGTCGACGTCGTGTCCGCCAAGGGCGAGTTTCTCGGCGGCGCCATCGCGCCCGGCCTCGAGATCTCCTCGGACGCACTCGCGTCGCAGTCGGCGGCGCTGCGCAAGGTCGAACTGGTGCGGCCCCGCTCCGTCGTCGGCAAGAACACCGTCGAGTGCATGCAGTCGGGTGCGGTGTTCGGTTTCGCCGGCCTCGTCGACGGGCTGGTCCGCCGCGTGCGCAAGGAACTGCCCGCCTTCTCCGGTTCCGACGTGGTGGTGATCGCGACCGGTGACCGCGCGCCGCTGATCATGCCCGAGACGGAAACCGTCGACGAGCACGAACCGGATCTCACGCTCGAAGGGCTGCGCCTGGTCTACGAGCGAAATCAGGCTCGCCGGGGTGCGCGTCGCAGCCCGCTCGAGTGACGGGTTCCCTCTTCGCGGAAGTTATGTCAGAATGGTCCCCGTGAATCTCTGCACGAGTGCTCAGGAGTGTTGTCGAGGCTGAACGCTGCCTTGACCAATTCACACTTCTGGGAGTCTCTCTCGTGCTCGCAACGTATTCTTCTGCATCTGTACCTACCCGTCTTCGCCCGGCTGACCTGCTGCGCATCACCGATCAGGGTGCATCCGAGGTACTCGACGGCCGCCACGACGTCCTGCTCCCGCAGAGCTGGCCCACCGACGAGCGCTGGTCGACCCGGCTCTACTCGGACGACGACGTCGACGTCTGGCTGATCAGCTGGGTTCCCGACCGGAACACCGAATTGCACGACCACGCAGGCTCTTTCGGCGCGCTCACTGTTCTCAGCGGCGCACTGTCCGAGTTCCGTTGGGCGGGTGACCGACTGCGTCACCGCATCCTCGACGCCGGCGATCAGGCCTCGTTCCCGCTCGGCTGGGTCCACGACGTCGCGCGGGCGCCGGACGCACCCGGGGCGGAGGTGGTGACGCCGACGCTGAGCGTGCACGCCTACTCACCGCCACTATCGGCCATGTCCTATTACGAGGTCACCGACCACGGCACTCTGCGCCGTACCCGGACCGAGCTCACCGATCTCCCCGAGGGTGGTTCGAAGTGAACATCGACCAGATGCTCGAAGAGGCCCGCACCCAGATCGACCGCATGTACGCATTCGAGCTGCCCGAGGCCGTGGCGCGTGGCGCGATCGTCGTGGACATCCGCCCGCAGGCGCAGCGGGCAATCGAGGGAACGCTGCCCGGCGCACTCGCCATCGAACGCAACGTCCTCGAGTGGCGTTGCGATCCCACCAGCTCGGCGCACCTGGCACTCGCGGTGGACCACGACGTCGAGTGGATCATCGTCTGCTCCGAGGGCTACACGTCGAGCCTCGCCGCGGCGGCGCTGCAGCAGCTGGGTCTGCACAAAGCGACCGATCTCGTCGGCGGGTACAAGGCGATCAAGGCTGCGGGTTTGCTGGGCTCGCTCATCGCCACGCAGCACTGCGTGCGGGAGCTGGCCACCGTCTCGGCTCACTGACCTCTGAATAGGGGCACGCGCGGGCGTCGATTAGGCTGGTGACCCGTGAGTGAAGTAGCAGCCCAGCCAGTCGACGACACCCCCGAGCAGCTTCGCATCCGCCAGGAGAAGCGTGAGCGCATCCTCGCGGAGGGACGTGAGGCGTACCCGGTGTCGGTGGCGCGCACCCACTCGCTGGCGGAGATCCGGGCCAAGTACCCGGAACTCGAGCCCGACACGGCCACCGGTGACCAGGTCGGTGTCGTCGGCCGGGTGATCTTCGTGCGCAACACGGGCAAGTTGTGCTTCGCGACGCTGCAGGAAGGCGACGGCACCCAGCTGCAGGCGATGATCAGTCTCGCCGCTGTCGGCGAGGATGCTCTCGCGTTGTGGAAGGCCGATGTCGACCTCGGTGACTTCGTGTTCGTGCACGGCGAGGTGATCAGTTCCCGCCGCGGTGAGCTGAGTGTGATGGCCGATTCGTGGCAGATCGCGTCCAAGTCGCTCCGGCCCCTGCCCGTTGCGCACAAGGAGATGAACGAGGAGTCGCGGGTCCGGCAGCGCTACGCCGATCTGATCGTGCGCTCCGAGGCGCGGGAGAACGCGCGTAAGCGGGTGGCTGTCGTCCGTGAGCTCCGGAACGCGCTCGAGCGTCGCGGGTTCCTCGAGGTCGAGACGCCGATGCTGCAGACGGTGGCGGGTGGCGCCGCGGCCCGCCCGTTCATCACTCATTCCAATGCCCTCGATATCGACCTCTATCTCCGTATCGCGCCCGAACTGTTCCTGAAGCGGTGCGTCGTCGGCGGTATCGAGAAGGTCTTCGAGATCAACCGGAATTTCCGCAACGAGGGTGTCGATTCGACGCACTCGCCGGAATTCGCGATGCTCGAGACATATGAGGCGTACGGCACGTACGACGATTCCGCCGTGATGATCCGCGAACTCGTCCAGGAAGTGGCGCAGGCCGCTTTCGGTTCGCAGGTCGTCACTCTCGCCGACGGCACCGAATACGACCTCAGTGGTGAATGGAAGACCCTCGAGATGTACCCGTCGCTGTCGCAGGCGATCGGTGTCGAGGTCACTCCGGAGACCACCGTCGAGGAATTACTGGCGCTCGCCGAGAAGGTGGGCCTGGAGGTCCCCAAGGACAAGGGTTACGGGCACGGGAAGCTCGTCGAGGAACTGTGGGAGCACCAGTGCGGCGACCAGTTGTTCGAGCCGACGTTCGTCCGTGATTTCCCGGTCGAGACGTCACCGCTGACTCGTGACCACCGCAGCAAGGCCGGGGTGACCGAGAAGTGGGACCTCTACATCCGCGGCTTCGAGTTGGCTACGGGCTATTCGGAATTGGTCGATCCGGTCATCCAGCGTGAGCGGTTCGTCGATCAGGCGCGTCTCGCGTCGGCCGGTGACGACGAGGCGATGGCTCTCGACGAAGAATTCCTCGCCGCAATGGAGCAGGGAATGCCGCCGACCACCGGTACCGGAATGGGAATCGACCGTCTGCTGATGGCTTTGACGGGATTGGGAATCCGCGAAACAATCCTCTTTCCCATTGTTCGGCCTTCTTCTCGCTGATTCACCAGGGTGAATTCGCGCGGATAAATTCGATCCATTCCTCGTATTCCGAATCGGAAGAACAGGGGTATGGTTACCTCCGGGTCGTAGCTCACGTTGACGATGAGACGTCGCTTCATTCGAGAGGAATTTCATCCCATGGCTAAGAAGGTCACTGTCACCCTGATCGACGATGTCGATCAAGAGGCGTCTGCCGACGAGACGGTCGAGTTCGGACTCGACGGTGTTCAGTACGAGATCGACCTTTCCTCGGAGAATGCGGCGAAATTGCGCGAGCAGCTCGACGTGTGGGTTTCCCACGCGCGCAAGGTGAGCTCGCGCAAGCGCGGCAAGGCCGTGGCGGCTCCGGCCGCCACCAAGTCCCGAGTTTCGGTCGATCGGGAACAGAGCGCCGCGATCCGGGAATGGGCGCGCAAGAACAACAAAAAGGTTTCTGCGCGCGGACGTATCTCCGCGGAAATTATCGACGCCTACAACAAGGCGAACTGAAAGTTAGCTGGGGACAGAATTCGCTGATTCGCTCCGCGACGTGACCTGGACTGTTACCGTCCCGCACTGATCCGTTAATCGGGAAGTTCGGGGGGTAGCTGTGCGGCGCTGCGTGACCGTTTCAGGGATTCTGTTCCTGGCGTTCGTGATGTGGTCCGGGGTGGCGTCCGCAGCGCCGACCTATCCGGTGCCGGATTCCTTCCTCGCCGGAGTGCCCCTCGAATTGGGAAATCCGGGCGGTTCGGCCCCGGGTTCGAACGACTGGTCCTGCGTGCCGAGTGACGCGCATCCCGAACCGGTGGTCCTCGTCCACGGCACGGGAGGCGCACGCCAGACCAACTGGGCGGTGTACGCACCGCTCCTCGCCAACGAGGGCTACTGCGTGTATTCCCTCACCTACGGTAACTTCCCCGAACTGCCGTGGCCGCTCGATGCTATCGGCGGGATGACTCCCATCGACACCGGCACCGCTCAGATCGCCACGTTCGTCGATCAGGTGCTGTCGAGCACGGGGGCCTCGAAAGTCGATCTCGTCGGACATTCCCAGGGCACCCTGCAGGCGAACAACTACGTGAAGTTCTTCGGCGGCGCAGACAAGGTCTCGAAGATCGTGTCACTGGCACCGCCGTGGCACGGCACGTACGGCACCGATCAGATCAGCGTCGGGCGGTCCATGCGGGCGCTCGGTATCGACGACGAGGTGGCGGCAGGTTTCCCCGTCTGTGGGGCCTGTCCCGAGATGTTCCAGGGGTCCGCGTTCATCGACCGCATGCGGGCGGACGGGGTCTACGTTCCCGGCATCGAGTACACGAACATCGCCACCCGCTACGACGAACTGGTCGTCCCGTACACGAGCGGCATCGAGCCGGGCCCGAACACCACGAACATCGTCGTCCAGGACGGTTGCGAGCAGGACTACTCCGACCACGTCGCCGTCGCCGGTTCGGCRCGGGCTGCCGGATTCGTGCTCAATGCGCTCGATCCCGCCCACCCGCGAGACGTGCCGTGCCGTTTCGTCGCCCCCGTCGCGGGGTAGCCCTTTCTCGCCTCGTCGCCGGTTACCGGGGGGAGACCTGAGCAACCCGCTGGGTATCGCCGCCGACGCCGGCGGAAAGGTATGGGTGGCGAACTCACAGCTCATCGACATACCCTGTCCGGACACGCAGGTCTCGCTTCCTTCGGGGAACGGGTCGCGAACTACGCGGGCAAGAGGTTGTCGCATTTCTGCGACACCGCGGTCACGACGTGCCCGCAGGGTCCCGTCCAGGAACGTCTGGATGGTGAACAACTGGAAAGAAGTGTCCATTCGAGCCAGTCCCGGTGGCTACGAAATGGTGGTCCACATCGGCATCGCGGAACCTGTTCGCTCCAGGCGTACAGCGAAGGGGAAACGATTGCCGGAGCTGGGGCGTTAAATACGGGTAAGCAGGCCTGCTCTTCCACCTAAAGGGGTGGAGGGGCAGCAGGTCGATCGGCAGCCAACTAGAGTAATAGCTGGGGTCGTGGAACCTTCGTCGGTTCGGGGCTTCTGCCCTCCGAGCAGGCGCTGGCGATCTGCTTGTAGTGCCGGAGCGAAACGCGGCGAACAGGGACGAGACACCCGGTCTCGTGACTGCACGTCGGAAAGTGTGAGGGAGAGCGATGTTCGAGAGGTTCACCGATCGCGCACGGCGCGTTGTTGTCCTGGCTCAAGAAGAAGCCAGGATGCTCAACCACAACTACATCGGTACGGAGCACATCCTGCTCGGCCTCATTCATGAGGGCGAAGGTGTCGCTGCCAAGTCGCTGGAGTCGTTGGGCATCTCCCTCGAAGGAGTGCGCAGCCAGGTCGAGGAGATCATCGGCCAGGGCCAGCAGGCCCCGTCCGGCCACATCCCCTTCACCCCGCGTGCCAAAAAAGTCCTGGAGCTCAGCCTGCGCGAGGCACTGCAGCTCGGACACAACTACATCGGCACGGAGCACATCCTGCTCGGCCTCATCCGCGAGGGTGAAGGCGTCGCAGCGCAGGTGCTGGTCAAGCTCGGTGCCGACCTCAACCGGGTGCGTCAGCAGGTCATCCAGCTGCTCTCCGGCTACCAGGGCAAGGAGCCGGCCGAGGCCGGCGGCACTCGCGGCGAGGCGGGCACTCCGTCCACGTCGCTGGTGCTCGACCAGTTCGGTCGCAACCTCACCCAGGCCGCCCTCGAAGGCAAGCTCGACCCCGTCATCGGCCGCTCGAAGGAAATCGAGCGCGTCATGCAGGTGCTGTCGCGCCGTACCAAGAACAACCCGGTGCTGATCGGCGAGCCCGGTGTCGGTAAGACCGCCGTCGTCGAGGGTCTCGCTCAGGCCATCGTCAACGGCGAGGTCCCCGAGACGCTCAAGGACAAGCAGCTGTACACGCTCGACCTCGGGTCGCTCGTGGCAGGCAGCCGCTACCGCGGTGACTTCGAAGAGCGCCTGAAGAAGGTCCTCAAGGAGATCAACACCCGCGGCGACATCATCCTGTTCATCGACGAGCTGCACACCCTCGTGGGTGCAGGCGCGGCCGAGGGCGCCATCGACGCGGCCTCGATCCTCAAGCCGAAGCTCGCCCGCGGTGAGCTGCAGACCATCGGTGCCACCACCCTCGACGAGTACCGCAAGTACATCGAGAAGGACGCCGCACTCGAGCGCCGCTTCCAGCCGGTGCAGGTCGGCGAGCCGACGGTGGAACACACCATCGAGATCCTCAAGGGTCTTCGCGACCGTTACGAGGCGCACCACCGCGTGTCCATCACGGACGGTGCACTCGTCGCCGCGGCCACCCTGGCCGATCGCTACATCAACGACCGCTTCCTGCCGGACAAGGCCATCGACCTCATCGACGAGGCCGGAGCCCGGATGCGCATCCGCCGGATGACCGCACCGCCGGACCTCCGGGAGTTCGACGACAAGATCGCCGACGCCCGCCGCGAGAAGGAGTCCGCGATCGACGCGCAGGACTTCGAGAAGGCCGCGAACCTGCGCGACAAGGAGAAGACCCTCGTCGCTCAGCGTGCGGAGCGGGAGAAGCAGTGGCGTTCCGGTGACCTGGACGTCATCGCCGAGGTCGACGACGAGCAGATCGCCGAGGTCCTGGGTAACTGGACCGGCATCCCCGTGTTCAAGCTCACCGAGGAGGAGACCACGCGTCTGCTCCGCATGGAGGAGGAGCTGCACAAGCGGATCATCGGTCAGGAAGACGCGGTCAAGGCTGTCGCCAAGGCCATCCGTCGTACCCGTGCCGGCCTGAAGGACCCGAAGCGTCCGTCCGGTTCGTTCATCTTCGCCGGCCCGTCCGGTGTCGGTAAGACCGAGCTGGCCAAGTCGCTCGCCAACTTCCTGTTCGGTGAGGACGACGCTCTCATCCAGATCGACATGGGTGAGTTCCACGACCGCTTCACCGCGTCGCGGCTGTTCGGTGCCCCTCCCGGCTACGTCGGCTACGAAGAGGGCGGCCAGCTCACCGAGAAGGTGCGCCGCAAGCCGTTCAGCGTGGTGCTGTTCGACGAGATCGAGAAGGCACACCAGGAGATCTACAACACCCTCCTGCAGGTGCTGGAAGACGGCCGTCTCACCGACGGTCAGGGCCGGACCGTGGACTTCAAGAACACGGTGCTCATCTTCACCTCGAACCTCGGTACCTCGGACATCTCCAAGGCTGTGGGTCTCGGCTTCACGTCCGGTAAGGGCGACGAGTCGAACTACGAGCGGATGAAGCTCAAGGTGCACGACGAGCTGAAGAAGCACTTCCGTCCCGAGTTCCTCAACCGCATCGACGACATCGTCGTGTTCCACCAGCTCACCACCGAGCAGATCGTTCAGATGGTGGACCTGATGGTGGCACGCGTCGAGGTGGCCTTGAAGAACAAGGACATGACGATGGAGGTCACGGACAAGGCCAAGTCGCTGCTGGCCAAGCGTGGCTTCGATCCGGTCCTGGGTGCGCGGCCGCTGCGTCGCACCATCCAGCGCGAGATCGAGGACCAGCTGTCGGAGAAGATCCTCTTCGGCGAGGTCGGCCCCGGTCAGATCGTGTACGTCGACGTCGAGAACTGGGACGGCGAAGGCGCGGGCGAGGATGCGAAGTTCACGTTCCGTGGCGAGACGAAGCCGGTCACGGTGCCCGACGAGGTTCCGGTCGACCTGGCGAAGTCCGGCGCAGCCGACTCGGAGTAGACAGGCAGTAACCGAACGACAACGGGCCGCCGGTGGTTTTCCACCGGCGGCCCGTTCGTGTGTGCGGGTCAGATGCTCTTGCGTCCCGACCAGTTGGCGAGGCGCTCGGTGGGTCCGGCGGTGGGGTGCGGTTCGACTACGTCCGCGAACGGCACGTGGCCGCCGCGCGTCTCCGCCGGGATCGCGTGCCGTGCGACGGCGAGCATGGCCTCGGCGAGTTCCGGGTGGGTTTCGGAGGGTTGGCCGGTGGCGACGGCGAGGTCCCACCCGTGCACGAGGGTCTCGTTGATGTAGCCCCAGATCGCGGCGCGGCCGGGGACGGTGCCCCACGGCGCGGTTACCGTCGCGTCGAGCCGGCTGTCGTCGGTCCAGACGGGCCACATGCGGTCCGCGGCGGAGCGGTAGGCGTGTGCGTAGCCATCGTCGGGGGTGTCGGTGACTACGAGCGGAACGGTGCCCGGGTCGCCGCCCTCACCGATCACGCGGGCACGCTCCACGGTGGCGACGAGGTGGCCGAGCAGGGTGCGGACGTCGAAGTCGGCGCAGGGAGTGGATGCCGTCAGCTGGTCGTCGCGGACCTTCTCGATGAGGGCGGTGGTCCAGGAGAGGGCTTCGCGGTACAGGGGCCGGGGGTCGGTCGTGTTGTGTGTCATGAGGCAACTATCGCCGTGAAACATGACATCTCCTGTCATGTATTTCTGCCAGACTTTCCGCATGCGCGCCGACCGCCTGCTCTCGCTCGTCCTCCTGCTTCGTAACCGCGGGCGTATGTCGGCGTCGGCGCTGGCCCGCGAACTCGAGGTGTCCCCGCGCACCGTGCTGCGGGACATCGACGCACTGTCGACGGCGGGGATACCGGTGTATGCCGAACGCGGTCGTGACGGCGGCTTCGAGTTGCTGCCGGGCTTCACCACCGACCTCACAGGCCTGACCGTCGACGAGGCCAAGGCTCTGCTGGCGGCAGGGTCGGCGATGACGTCGGAATCGCTGGGCATGGCGCCGGCGTTCGCGTCGGCGATGCGCAAGGTGGTGGCGGCGATGCCGGACGCGCACCGGGCGGCGGCGACCAAGGTGGCGGAGCGGGTGTTCGTCACCCAGGGATCGTGGCTGACCGATCCGGAACCGGTGGACGATCATCTCGGGCTGATCCAGCAGGCGGTGTTCGTGGGCCGGCGGCTGAGCATCCTGTACCCGTCGCGGGGCAACGATGCGGTGTGGCGCGTCATCGACCCACAGGGGCTCATCCATGCGGCGGGACGGTGGTATCTGGTGGCGACGGACGCCGGCCGCGATCGGACGTACCGGCTCGAGCGCATCGAGGACGTCCGCGAACTCGACGAGCCGGCGCAGCGATCGGCCGACATCGACCTCGCCGCGATCTGGGAGCGTCGCCGTTCTGAGTTCCGGGCGCGCGGGACGCCGGTGGTCGCCGACGTTCTCGTGCGCCGTGAGCGACGCGACGACCTGGTGGAGCGTGCCTACGCCGTCCGCTCCGAGCAGTCGGTCGACGACGACCGGGTGCGCCTGGAAGTGGTGTTCGGCGACGACTCCCACGCACGCGGGGTTCTGTGGGCGTTCGGTGAGGACGCGGAAGTGCTGGCACCGGACGCTCTGCGGGCGGCCCTGCGTTCCCGCGCGCTGCGGATGGCCGCCCGGTACGAGTAGGTTCGACACGTAAACCGAAGAACCACGAGAGGATGTGGCATGCCGACACGTACCGCACGGACCGCTTGGAACGGATCGCTCGAACAGGGAAGCGGCCAGGTGGAACTCACCAGTTCCGGTGTCGCGACCTTCGACGTCTCGTTCCCGAAGCGGGCGGCCGAAGAGGCTGGTGGAACCACCAGCCCGGAGGAGCTGATCGCCGCGGCGCATTCCTCCTGCTATGCGATGCAGCTGTCCGCGCTCATCGCGGAGGCAGGCGGCACCCCGCAGAGCCTCGAGGTGAAGGCGGATGTCTCACTCGGACCGGACAACCCGGGGTTCAAGCTCACCGGCATCAAGCTGACGGTCCGCGGCGAGGTGGACGGTCTCGACGCCGACGGGTTCGCGAAGGCAGCTCAGGCCGCCAAGGAGTCGTGCCCCGTGAGCAAGGCGCTCACCGGAGTCGAGATCACGCTGGACGCGGCACTCGAATCCTGAGTGCAGCCGGCTACTGACGGTTGAACCGTGCCCGCACTTCCTCCATCTTCGCCTCGAGTTCGTCCGGGCTGATGACGCCCTTGTCCATCAACGCGTGAGCGGTGGCGACGACGGACCGGGAGCGGACGGGGAAGTCGCGGTAGATGGTTTCGCCCAGTTGGTCCTCGGTGTGGCGCCTGTCGAGATTGTCCCAGGCGCCACGCCAGGACAGGCATTCCACGGTGGCCTGCATGCTCGATTCCCACGGGTCGGGTTTGCGGTCGAGGTCCGGTAGCGTGACGTCGTCGCGGGTCGTCTCCGGCGTCAGCGTGTTCAGGATGACGTCGTAGGCCTTGTCCGTCATCATCGCGCGGTTCCTCCGTTGTCCGAGGGTGGTGTGGTCGCGGTCCAGTCGACCTGCGGTACGGCGACACCGATCATCGTGTCGCGGGTGACGATCGACGCCAGTTGTTCCTCACTCCACCCCTCGGTGCCCTCCGGGCGCATCGGCATCACCATGAATCGTGATTTCTGGTTCGAATCATGCACGCGCACTTCGACATCCGACGGGAAGTGCAAGCCGAATTCGGCGATCACCTCGCGGGGCCAGCGCACCAACCGGCGGCGATAGTTGGGGGTGCGGTACCAGTCCGGAGACATACCGAGAACGGGCCGCGGATAGCACGAACACAATGTGCAGACGATGACGTTGTGGACTTTCGGGGTGTTCTCCAGCACGTAGAAGTACGTGTAGTCGCTCGGGGTGCCCGATCCGGTCGGATCGCGCCAGTCGATCCCCACTTCCTTGCAGGTTTCGGTGCCGTCGGCCAGCAGTCGCTTCTTGAACTCCGGGTCGACCCACGCCTTCGCGACCAATTTCGAACCACCCGACGGCCCTACCGATTCGGCCCATTCGGAGAAGCGGCGGTGATCCTCGCGGGAGAACAGGCCGTGCTCGATGGACAGTTCCCGAATGGCGGTCTCCAGGATCTCGAACTCGCTGACCTCCTCCGAGGCCTGGATCGGGGCGTGATCGTCGTGCGAATGCGTCATGTGTCCGCCTCTCCTGCCGGCTCGAGCCAGCGCTCGGAGCACTCGGTTTCCAACGTGTCGATCTCGAATCCGGTGTAGCGGGGCCACAGGTCGGTCTGCCGGAAGCGGACGACGTAGAACGGCTCGGTCCGGCCGTCTTCCACGCGTCCCCACGCCTCGTCCTCGGGAATCACCCACTCCGGGCGGTGTTCGACGACCACGCCGGTGTGCCCGCGGATGAATGCCTGGGTTCGGGTGTGGAACATCGACGTCGCGTCCTTGACGGTGACCCGGTCGCCGATCTCGAACTTCGTCATGACTGGCCTCCAGTCGCGTTCCCGCCACCCGAACGGGCTCGGACCTCGTCGATTTTGGCGGACAGTTCGTCGGGCGTGATCAGGCCCTTGTTGATGAGCGTCTTGGCGGCCACCGTGATCCACCGCGCGTAGTACGGCAACCCGAAGTAGAGCGTGGCGCCCAGGTCGTTCTCGGCGCGGCGGCGCTCCTCGGAGTTCCACACACCACGCCACCCGAGGCATTCGCACGTGACGTATGTGCTCATCTCCCAGTCCTCTTCGACCTTCTCCTCGTACTTGACTGGAAGGGCGTTCTGGCCGCCGACGTCGTGGAGAACGTGCCGCAACGCGTCGAACGCGGAATTGGACAGGTAATACGGCGAATCCATCTCGACGTGATGGACCGGGCCGTACTCCGCGACCCTGTTCGCCTGTGCTTCGAAATCTGCTGGAGAGTTCATCGCGTGCTCCGTCGTGGTGGAACTAGTGACAGGGAACTCCCAGGAGGTGGCGGCCGTCGTGCATCAATTCGTGCAGGTACATGCCACTTCGGGAGATCGCACCCTGGTCGAATCCGACCAGGTAGAGGGTGAGCAGGGCGAGCAGGACGACTCCGACGGCGATCAACACGATTCCGAGTGACTCGACGGACTTGCTCGGTGAGGAGACGTAAACCATGGCTACTCCTGGAGGAGTTCGGGTTCCACGATCTTCGGGTTTTACGATCATCGAACCGCCGATTGTCCGGGCATCGCGACGAGCGCCCCTTGCTCAGCGGCACGATCGATACGACGTTACTCCCGCCGTGTCGATCCCATCACCGTACCGTTCGGTCGAATCCGGCGTGCGGAAATGCAGCGCGGCGAACCAAGACAAACACCTGTCGAACCTGGCGGAACAGAATGCGCCAGCGATTCGTTCCACTGAACTGTGACGACACAGCAGAACACCGACGGCGACATCGAGATCGAGATCTGGTCCGACGTCGCCTGCCCCTGGTGCTACATCGGCAAGCACCGTTTCCTGTCGGCCCTCGCGGAGTTCGAGGGGCGCGACCGGGTGAACGTGGTGTGGCGGTCGTATCAGCTGTCGCCGGAGACGCCGGTGGGGGAACGGCGCAGTGAACTCGACGCCCTGGTGGAGAGCAAGGGTATGCCTGCCGAGCAGGTCCGTCAGATGTTCGGTCACGTTGCGCGCACGGCGGCCGACGAAGGCCTGAGTCTCGACTTCGACACCGTGATCGCCGCAAATACCTTCGACGCCCACCGGTTGATCCACTTGGCGGGAGATCAGCGAGATACCGTGGTGGAGGCACTGTTCCGCGCCCACTTCGGTGAGGGGGCCGTGATCGACGACCGTGAGGTGCTCGTCGACATCGGGTCGCGTGCCGGGCTCGACGCTCACACCGTGCGCGCCGAACTCGAGTCCGATGCCGGTGCGGACGCTGTCCGCGCCGACCTCGAGGTCGCCCGTCGCCTGCAGGTGTCGGCGGTGCCGTTCTTCGTCGCCAACCGCCGCGTCGCCGTGTCCGGCGCGCAACCGAAGGACGTGTTCCTGCAGCTTCTGACGCAGGCGAGCGCGGCGCCGGTGAACTAGCGGCGCGTGAAGTACGGGTTGGCGTCGGGCCGGAACATGAGTGCCACCGCCGCGATCACCGCCACGAGGTGGGTGAGCCGGGCGGTCGCGATCACCGCGACGTCGAGGGTCAGGCCGGAGACGGCGGACATCGAGTCGTTGCCGGCCCACATCCAGGCGATCGGTTCCATCACGAGCGAAGCGACACCGAACACGCCGAGACCGATCGCGAGGGTGTTCCGCGCCCACGCCCGGCCACTGCGGAATCGGGTCATGACGAACAGCACCGCGCCGTAGACGACGACGCGGACCACGAGTTGCCGGGCGAGGCTGCCGACGTCGGCGTCGGGGCCCTCCAATGCCGTCGACGTGTGTGCGATGGCCTCGACCACGCCGGCGAACAGGGCGAGGCCGAGCAGCCAGTACGCGTGCTCGACCGGCTGCGGGACCGAGGGTGCAGTACGAGTGGTCATGTCCCCATGCTGGTATCGGCGACGTCGCGGCACATCACCCCGGAGAGTGGAGTCCACCCCTACCCGGGTATCGGTGCGACACGCTTGCCATCACCCCGCACCAGGGGCACATTGAAATGCACGTCGTCGGCAGGGAGGCACTGTGCGTGAGCAGACACGATCAGGAGATGCGTGGCCGGCGTTGAAGGTGGACGACTGGACGTCGACGCGGAACACCCTGCACATGTGGACGCAGATCGTCGGGAAGATCCGCTTGGCCCACGCACCGCTGATCAACCACTGGTGGCAGGTCCCGCTGTACGTGAGCCCCCGCGGTCTCACGACGTCGACGATTCCGTACGGCACCGACTGTTTCGACATCGAATTCGACTTCGCCGATCATCGACTGGTGATCCGCACCAGCACGGGCGGTACCGGGACGGTTGCCCTCGAACCGAAGTCGGTGGCCGAATTCTATGCCGAGACGATGGACACGCTGGCCGAGCTGGGTGTGGCGACGACCATTCTGGCCCGGCCCAACGAGGTGGACCCCGCCGTCCCGTTCGCGGAGGACACGCAGCACTGTTCGTACGACGGTGAGTCGGTGCACCAGTTCTGGCGGCAGCTTGTGCAGGCCGACCGCGTCCTGCACGAGTTCCGTTCCCATTTCATCGGGAAGGTCAGTCCCGTGCACTTCTTCTGGGGTGCGCTCGACCTGGCCTGTACGCGGTTCTCCGGACGAACAGCACCGACTCACCCTGGGGGAGCGCCGAACTGCGGGGACTGGGTGATGGTCGAGGGCTACTCGCACGAGCTGAGCAGTTGCGGTTTCTGGCCCGGCGGTGGCGTCGAAGGCGCGTTCTACGCGTACGCCTACCCGGAGCCGGACGGGTTCGCCGACTACCCGGTCGGGCCCGACGGAGCCTTCTACAGCAAGGAGAACGGGCAGTTCCTGCTGCCGTACGAGACCGTCCGCACCGCAGACGATCCCGATGCCGCACTGCTGAAGTTCCTGCACAGCACGTACGACGCGGCCGCCGAGCGGGGTGCCTGGGACCGGGCCGCCCTGGAGGCGGACCCGGCCCGATGGGACAAATCCCGCTGACGCCCTGTGGGTCAGGCGGCGTTCGCCGGCGCGGGCGCCGTGGCCCGGGTGGCGCGCTCCGTGAGGAACGCGAATGCCAGTCCGAGAACCAGCCACAACGTGGCCTGCGTCGCGAGGGACGACAGCCGGAACTGCCACAGCAGCACTGCGGGGAAGTCGTCGCCCACTTCGTTGACGGTGGGCAGCACGAGGTAGCCGATGGTCACCACCACGAGGAAGGCGAGAACCGGCGCCGCGATTCGCACCGACAGGAATTCCTGCGCTGCGACGGCCTTCGCCGCGAAGACGGAGGCCACCACCGCGAGCAGACCCAGGACGACGGCGGCGAGCCACAGCCAGGTGCGCTGAGTGATCGTTTCGGGGTCTCCGACAGCCGGCGGGTTGGCGGGGTACTTGAAGAACGGCACCGCCTCGATTGCCAACCAGCCCAATGTGGCCAATGTCAGACCGAGCAGCGGTCCGGACAGCGTCGTCACTCGACGTGCGTAATTCGCGACGACGGCGAAGATCGCTCCCAGAGCCAGGCCCGCGAGGGACGTGGCGAGGAACAGCCCGAAGCGCTGTCCGTCACGGCTGACCAGTGCGTCTTCCTCGTCGTGCGAGTGCCCGGCCGGCTCGGCTGCCTGAGTGGCGTCGTGCGAGTGGACTTCGGCTTCGGCAGCGCTGTTCGACTCTTCGATCGCGATGGCCGCATCGATGTGCGACTCACCGAGGACGAACGCGACGCCACCGGCCAGGATGCCTGCGATCAGGCCGGCCAGCAGACCGCGGATGAGGAGTTTCGCGAAGGAATCGGTCAGTGGCATGGCAGACCCAGGAGGTGGCGGCCGTCGTGCATCAGTTCATGCATGTACATGCCACTGCGCGAAATCGCGCCCTGGTCGAAACCAACGAGGTAAAGAGCGAGCATCGCGAACAGAACGATCGCGAAAGAGATGACGGCGAGACGGGTCGTGTCGACCGACGAGCCGGGTGCGTAGGCGAGTGCCATAGTTCCTCCTGGGATTTCGCGTCCCCTAGGTCCAGGCGATGGCCGCAGTATCTGGCTGTCGAGGTGGCTCCCGTGAAGGACTACTCCGATTTACAGTGGCGCGACCGCTCCGGGATTGCACCGGATTCCTGCCGAACCATCGCTTTGTCCTGCGAACTTTTGCACCCGGCGGGCCGTCGTGTCAATCCTCCCGCTCGGCCCCGTCTCTCAGCCCTTGTTCGCTGCCGCGACGTCGAGAACGACCTCGAACTCGAGCAGCGAAGCTCCGGACGCCACCGGCTTCTTCTGCTCACCCGCGTGCGCTTCTCTGGCCGGACCGTCGCGCCACGCCGCGAATGCCTCTTCGCTCTCCCACTGGGTGACGACGAAGTAGCGGTTCTCGCCCTTGACGGGGCGCAGAAGCTGGAATCCGAGGAAGCCGGGGGAGTTCTCCACGGCGTGCGCGCGCGCTGCGAAGCGCTTCTCGAGTTCGGGGCCTGCACCCTCGGGGATTTCGATTGCGTTGATCTTCACCACTGCCATGCGGGCGAGATTACTCCGCTAGCGTCGGAGGGGTGGCAGGTGAGAGTGCGGTGCACGACGAGGGTGGGACGGGACAGCCGATTCTGCTGCTGCACGGGCTGATGGGCAGCGCGCGGACCTGGGGGCGGCACGTGCCGTGGTTGCGTGAGCACGGCCACGTCTTCACGTTCGACGCCGCAGGTCACGGCAGGCCCGAACCGTCGCGGTTGACGACGGAAGCGTTCGTGGAAGACCTGGCCGCCGCACTCGCGCCCTTCGCCGAGCCGTGGGTGGTGATCGGCCATTCGATGGGCGCCCTGCACGCGTGGTGCCTTGCGGCCGAACACCCCGAGAAGGTATCGGCGCTCGTGCTCGAAGACATGGCCCCCGACTTCCGGGGCCGGACCGCCGCGGACTGGGCGGCGATGATCTCGAACTGGCCGCAGCCGTTCGCGACCCGGGAAGACCTGTTCGAGTTCTTCGGTCCGGTTGCCGGACAGTACTTCCTGGATTCTTTCGAGAAGCGCGCCGACGGCTGGTACCTGCACGGGGATGTCGACACGTTCCGCGACATCTCCGAGGAGTGGGGCGACAGGCACTTCTGGGACCAGTGGGCGTCGATCACGGTTCCGGCCCTGCTGATCGAGGGGGAGTTCACGATCACCCCAGACGGTCAGATGCGGACCATGGCCGAGCGGCATCCCGGCGCCGAGTACGTCCGCATCGAGCAGGCCGGGCACCTCGTCCACGACGACCAGCCGGAGCAGTACCGGAATGTGGTCGAGGAGTTCCTCGACGGGCTCGGCTGAGCCGCCCGGCCGCTAACTCCCCTCTCCCGCCAGGGCGAAGAGTCCGTCGTCGGTCTGCTCGACGAGTCCGTCGATCAGCAGGGAGTGGAGGGCGCGGTCGCGTTGGCCCGGATCGCCCGGCCACACCTGGTCGAGCCGCACGCGTTCGACCGGGGCGGAGCTTTCACGGAGCACGGCCATGAGCTTGCCGCGCACCTGACGGTCGGTGCCGGCGAATTTCTGGACCTTCCGGCGCTCACCGGTGTGCGCGGGACGTCCGGCATCCACCCAGGCGCAGCTGGGGAGCGGGCAGCGGGCGCATTCGGGGGAGCGTGCGGTGCACACGGTGGCCCCGAGTTCCATCAGGGCCGCGGAGAACGTGGCGGCCCGCGCGCGGGTGCGGGGGAGCAGCGCGGACACGTCGGCGAGGTCACGCGTCGTCGAGGGATTTCCCGGCTCGGCGCGTCCGTGCACTGCCCTGGCGACCACTCGCCGGACGTTCGTGTCGACGACGGGGACCCGCTGTCCGTAGGCGAAGCAGGCGACGGCGCGCGCTGTGTAGGGGCCGATACCCGGCAGGCCGAGGAGAGTGTCGACGTCGCCGGGAACCACGTCGCCGTGTTCGGAGGCCAGCACGCCTGCGCACTCGTGGAGCCTCAGCGCGCGACGCGGGTAGCCGAGTTTGCCCCATGCGCGCAGTACGTCGGCCTGGCTCGACGCGGCCATGCGGGACGGGACGGGCCAGCGCCGCACCCATTCCTCCCAGATCGGGGCCACTCGGACGACGGGCGTCTGCTGCAGCATGATTTCGCTCATCAGGATGTGCCAGGCGGTGACGCCGTCGCGGCGCCACGGCAGATCCCGGGCCTGTACGTCGTACCAGTTGATCAGCGCGGAGGAGTCAACGGCCACTTCGTCCTCACAAGTCCCTTCGTTCACGGGGGAAACAGATTTTCCGCGGTCGTCACACTCCCGTCGCGACGGTGCGACACGCCCGGTGCACAATGATCCCATGCCTAATTCCAACCCCGTGTCCGCGTGGAAGGCCCTGCGTCAGGGTAACGACAGATTCGTGAGCGGTACCTCGCTCCATCCCAGCCAGGGCATCGCCGATCGCGCGAAGCTCGTGGGCGGCCAGCACCCCACGGCCGTCCTGTTCGGATGCGGAGACTCCCGCGTCGCCGCCGAGATCATCTTCGACCAGGGTCTGGGCGACATGTTCGTCGTCCGCACCGCCGGTCACGTGATCGACGACGCCGTGCTCGGGTCCATCGAGTACGCAGTCGGCGTGCTGAACGTGCCGCTCATCGTCGTGCTCGGTCACGACAGCTGCGGTGCCGTCAAGGCGACGCTCGACGCCCTCGACGACGGCAACGTGCCGCCCGGATTCATCCGCAGCATCGTGGAACGGGTCGCGCCGTCGATCCTCATGGGACGCCGAGAGGGACTCAGCACCGTCGACGAACTCGAGGGCCGCCACGTGGTGGAGACCGGGGCCCTGCTCATGCAGCGGTCGCGCATCATCGCGGAGAAGGTGGAGAGCGGCGCGTGCGCCATCGCGGGTGTCACGTACAAGCTGTCCGACGGTCGCACCCACCTGCAGGGCGCCGTCGGTGACATCGGTGAGCTCACGGACTGACCGCGACACGCCGCACCCGCTGAGCCGTTGCCGCGCGACGCCGAACTACCGTTGACGTCGTGCTGGAACCGAATGGACCGTTGCCCCCCGAGATTTACTGGCGCCGCAGGGCGCTGGCGATCGGCGGCGCCATCGTCGTGTTGCTGCTCGTGGTGTGGTTGATCAACTCACTTCGTGGTGGCAGTGACTCCGAGACGGATCCGGCGGCAGCGAGTTCCTCGTTGACCACTCCTGTGTCGATTTCCCCGACAGCCTCGGGTTCGTCCACGTCCAGTGGCGGATCAGGCGGTTCCGGTGGCGGCGGCGGTGGCGCCGCTGCCGCCGGCGGGGAGGCCTCCTCGGGCACGTCCGGTTCGTCCGGGGCGTCGAGCAGCGGTGCCTCGAGCAGCGCTGCTCCGAGCGGTCAGCCGGTCGCTGCGGGACAGTGCCCGGACCAGTCGCTGGCCATCAAGGTGGCCGCCGACAAGCCGACGTACCTGGCGGGTGAGGAGCCGAGCTTCACGACGGTCGTCACCAACATCGGCACCACACCGTGCGAACGTGATCTGGGCAGCAGCCTCCAGCAGGTGCTCGTCTACACGATCGACGGTGCCGTGCGGCTGTGGTCCAACATCGATTGCTTCCCGCAGTCCGCGGCCGACGTTCGGACCCTCGCGCCCGGCGAGCAAGCTCAGTTCACCGTGAAGTGGTCGGCCAAGACGTCCGCTCCCGACTGCCTGACGCAACCGGAACCCCAGCGCGATCCGGTGGGGCCCGGTGCGTACACCGTGGTCGGCCAGCTCGGTCAGCTCCGCAGCGCGCCGGAGCCGTTCAACCTCAGCTGATCCTCGGTGCGGGGTCGATGCGTGAGCGTCGATCGAATTCCTTGTCGAGGTCGGTGTGCTCGGGGTCGGTGAGCAGCGCCGCGAGGAGGATGCGGGCCTGACCTGCTCTGAGGTCGGTGGAGAACAGTGCACCCGCCGAGACGAGGTCGTGCCCGCCGCCCCCACCGCCGTACGTGGCGGAGGTCGGGCCGTTCGGCACGCGGGTGGTGACCACGACCGGGATCCCGGCGGACGCGCAGTCCCGCACCGCCTCGACGATCGCCGGGTTCGCATTTCCGGATCCGAGCCCGTCGAGCACCAGCCCCTGGGCACCGGCGGCTCGGCACGCGTCGATCTGGACGCGGTCGGCCCCTGGATAGGCGGCGACGATGTCGACGCGGGTTCCGGAGATCGGATGCCACGGCAGTGGATCGAGACTTCGCTGCGGGGTGGCACCGGCGGGGTGGACGGATCGGAACGCGTCGAGGGATGTCGTGTCGACCTTCCGCGTACCCGACGCCCGGTGCAGGGCGCCTCCGAACGCGATGATCACACCCGCTCCGCGCAGAGCGGGGTCCGATCCCGCGGCGACCGCGTCGGCCAGATTGGCCTGGGCATCGGATTCCGGGTGGTCGAACGTGCGTTGCGCACCCGTGAACACCACCGGCCGCGGGTCGGCGTGGTGAAGGTCGACCAGGAAAGCGGTCTCCTCCATGGTGTCGGTTCCGTGGAGCACGACTACCGCGTCGAGATCGGGATCGCGCAGTTCCGCGGTGACGGCGTCGCGCACCCGGTCCATATCGGCGAATGTGATGCTCGAACTGTCCTTCGACATCACGTCGACGACACGGAGTTCCGTCCCGGTCCACGCACTGCCCAGCAGGTCCGGGCCGGTGACCACCGGCCTGCTGACACCCTGCCCGTCCCGCCTGCTGGCGATGGTGCCTCCGGTGGTGACGATGGCGACTTTCGGCACTGTTGTCCTCTCTCGCTATCCGGTCGGGCGGTCCGAGGCCAGGGTGCGGATGCGGTTCCGCGCGCCGAACCAGCCGATCACCAACAGTGGAGCGATGATCGCGATGGACCCGACGGTCCAGGTTCCGACGGGGTGATCGAACGCCATCAGTATGACGACGCACGCGAGGAAGGCCAGCGTCAGGAGCCCGGTGTAGGGGGCGCCGAACATCCGGAAACCGGGCCGGGTGAGTTTCCCTTCCTTGGCGAATTTCCACAGTTTCAACTGGCACAGCACGATCACGGCCCAGGCGCTGATGATCCCGAGCGCGGCGAGGTTCAGCACGATCTCGAACGCCTGCGCGGGGACGACGGCGTTGAGTCCGACGCCGAGCAGGATGACGAATCCGGTGAGGGCGATGCCGCCGTACGGCACTCCTGCCTTGTTCATCCGGGCGGCGAACGAGGGTGCGGATCCGGCCATGGCCATCGAGTGCAGAATTCGGCCGGTGGAATACAGGCCCGCGTTGAGCGAGGACAGCGCGGCCGTGAGCACCACGAGGTTCATGATCGCGTCGGCGCCCTGCACGTTGATGGAGCCGAAGAACGTGACGAACGGGCTCTCGCCGGCGTGGTACTCGGTATAGGGGAGCAGCAGCGACAGCAGCAGGACGGACCCGACGTAGAAGACCAGGATCCGGATGATGACCGTGTTGATCGCCTTGGGGATGACCTTCTGTGGGTTCTTCGTCTCGCCCGCAGTGGTTCCCACGAGTTCGATCGAGGCATAGGCGAAGACGACGCCCTGGATCACCACGACGGCGGGCAGGATTCCGTTGGGGAAGAGTCCGCCGTTGTCGGTGATCATGCTGAAGCCCGACGAATGTCCTTCGAGCGGCGTTCCGAACAGTACGAAGTAGATGCCGAAGCCGAGGAACGCGGCGAGAGCGACGACCTTGATGAGGGCGAACCAGAACTCCAGTTCACCGAACACCTTGACGGAGACGAGATTCAGCCCGAGGACCAGTACGACTGCGGCGAGGGCGAAGACCCATTGGTCGACGTTCCCGAGCGGTGCCCAGTACTTCTTGAAGAAGTTCATGTACAGCGCGACGGCGGTGACGTCGACGACTGCCGTCATCGCCCAGTTCATCCAGTACAGCCAGCCTGCGGCGAAGGCCATCTTCTCGCCGAAGAATTCGCGCGAGTACGACACGAACGACCCGGAGGTGGGGCGGTGCATGACGAGTTCGCCCAGCGCCCGCAGGATCAGGAAGGCGAAGAAGCCGCAGAGGGCGTAGACGAGCACGAGTGCGGGGCCGGCCTGCTGGAGGCGTCCGCCCGCGCCCATGAACAGGCCGGTACCGATCGCTCCGCCGATCGCGATCATCTGGATCTGTCTGGGGCCGAGCGCTTTCCGGTAGCCGAGGTCTTCCTCGACGAAGATGTCGGCGCCGGAGGTGTCGTCCTTCTCGATCGTCACGAGACCACCTCCGCGGCAGCGGCGACGGGTGTCTGCCGTGGCGAACCGGTCGCTCTCAAGTTGGCGAGATGCTCGGGGCTGAGGAGGCGGTCGAGTTCTTCACGGTCGAGCAGACCGGCCTCGATCACGAGGTCGGCGACCCGGCGGCCGGAGACCAGCGCTTCCTGCGCGATCCGGGTCGAGGCGGTGTAGCCGATGTACGGGTTGAGCGCGGTGACGAGTCCGATGGAGTCCTCGACCCGGGCACGCAGCAGATCGGTGTTGGCCGTGATGCCGAGAACGCAGCGGTCGGCCAGGATCCGGCAGGCGGCGCCGAGGTGGCGCATCCCCTCGGACAGGGAGTGCACGATGATCGGTTCGAACGCATTGAGCTGGAGCTGCCCGGATTCGGCGGCCATCGTGATGGTGACGTCGTTGCCGATGACCTCGTAGGCCACCTGGTTGAGGACTTCCGGGATCACCGGATTGACCTTGCCTGGCATGATCGACGAACCGGCCTGTACCGGTGGAAGATTGATCTCGTTCAGGCCCGCGCGCGGCCCCGACGACAGCAGGCGGAGGTCGTTGCACACCTTCGACAACTTGACCGCGATCCGCTTGAGCACCCCCGAGAGGTGGACGAACTGACCGACGTCCTGGGTTGCCTCGACCAGGTCCGTGGCCAGGACGAGGGGGAATCCGGTGAGTTCCCGCAGCGTGTCGCACGCTGCCTCGGCGTAGCCGGCGGGTGCGTTCAGGCCTGTGCCGATCGCGGTGGCGCCGAGGTTGATCTCGTGGACGAGGAGAGCGGCCTCGTCGAGGCGGGTGCGGTCCTCGTCGATCATCACCGAGTAGGTGGCGAACTCCTGGCCGAGCGTCATCGGCACCGCGTCCTGGAGTTGGGTGCGCCCCATCTTCACGGTGTCGGTGAACTCGACCGCCTTGGTCGCGAAGGCCTCCTGCAGGACGCGCATCGCGTCGAGCAGGTCGTCGATCGCGAAGATCGTCGCGATGTTGACCGCGGTGGGGTAGACGTCGTTGGTCGACTGGCTGAGGTTCACGTGCTCGTTGGGATGGAGCTCCGCGTATTCCCCGCGCCCGTGGCCGAGGATCTCGAGTGCCCGGTTGGCGATCACCTCGTTGGCGTTCATGTTGGTCGACGTCCCGGCGCCGCCCTGGATGACGTCGACGACGAACTGCTCGTGCCAGCGGCCGTCGACGATCTCCCGGCACGCCTGCCCGATCGCGTCGGCCCGGCGGTGGTCGAGGATCCCGAGCTTCTCGTTCGCCGTTGCCGCGGCCCATTTGACGTAGGCGAGCCCGCGGATCAGATACGGGTTGGTGGAGATCGGCCGGCCGGTGATGGGGAAGTTCTCCACGGCCCGCAGCGTGTGGATTCCCCAGTAGGAATCCGCAGGCACTTGGCGGTCGCCGAGCAGATCGTGTTCTGTTCGCGTTTCGAGCACTTGATCATTCCTCACGGGGATTCGCGCGAGCCGTTGCTCTGCACGGATGCGGTGGACGGAGTCTGCTGCTCGAAGAGGTAGATTTCTCGGTCGAGCCACCCGGCTATCCACCTGCCAGGCTGTCAGACAGGTGTAATTGTTACCTCGCTCACTTGCAGGCGTCAACCCCGGGGTGTCCCGTATTGACGCTGCGGGTGGGGCGTGAGCAGAATATCCCCATGAACCTGTCAGACAGCTGGGCAGCCAGGCGTCCTGTGACGGCGCGGGTCAGCGCCGCGGAGGCGGTGCTCGCGGATCTTCGTGACGCGATCACGTCGGGTGAGCTGTCGGTCGGTGAACGACTTCCGTCCGAGGCGTCCCTCGCGGCGCGGCACGGGGTCAGCCGGTCGGTGATCCGGGAGGCGTTGCGGTCGTGCCATGCGCTCGGGCTCACGGAGACGAAGTCGGGCCTCGGGACGTTCGTCGTCAGCGATTCGATCGCTCGCGACCTCGACTTCGGGAACTACGCGGCCAACGAACTCGTCGAGGCGCGCCCGCACGTGGAGATTCCCGCCGCCGGATGGGCGGCGCAGCGGCACACCGCCGAAGACCTGGCCGCCCTGCGCGGCCTGGTGGATCAGATGCGGGACGAGGACGATCCCCTCGTGTGGGTGTCCCTGGATGCGCAGTTCCACGCGTTCATCGCCCGGACGAGCCGGAACCGGGTGTTCGAATCCGTGATCGTCGATATTCGCGAGGCCCTCACCCGGCAGTCCGAGACGCTGAATCTCGTTGCGGGGCGGCAGCAGAAGTCGAACGACGAGCACGACCGGATCGTGGAGGGCATCGCCTCCGGAAGCTACGACAAGGCCGCCCGCGCCATGGCCGAACACCTGGACGCCGTCCGGGTCGCACTGGAATCCGTGGTCGGAGAAGCAGGCCCGGACCGCCGGTAAGGACGAAGACAAGCCCTAGTCGTACGGCCCCGAGATCGACGTCTCGGCGAGCCGGGACAGGCCCTCGCGGATGTGCCGGGCCCACAGCCCGCCGATCCCCTCCACCGACTGCAGGTCGGCGGCGGTTGCGGCGAGAAGTGACTGCAGCGTCCCGAACGAGCCGACGAGCCGGTGAATCTGGTTGAACTGCAGTCGGGGAACGCGGGTGAGGACGCGGTAGCCGCGAGGACTCATCGGCGCCTCGAGCGCTTCGATGGTGCCCGGATAGCCGAACGCCCGGGCCAGCGTCGTGAGGTCGAGAAGGTCTGCGTCCGTGATCCTGTCGAGCGCGGAGAGCGACTTCGCGACATCCTCGGCGGGCGCCGGGCCGGTGCCGGCCAGGTAGTCGCGCACGATGAGTTCCCTCGCCACGTCGTTGTCGCCGACGAGTTCCTCGAGTTGCAGGGCGAGCTGACGCCCGTCCGTGCCGAGTTCKAGCACGTCCTGCTCGATCTCGACGGACACCCGCCGCACCATCTCCAGTCGCTGCACCACGGTCAGGGCGTCGCGGAGCGTGACGAAATCCTCGATCTCGACCACCGACAGCTGGCGGGTCACCTCGTCGAGCCGCGCCTTGTACCGCTCGAGGGTGGCCACCGCCTGATTGGCACGGGACAGGATCGTGGCGGACCCGTCGATGACGTGCCGGATGCCACCGACGTACACGCTGACGATGCTCATCGACTGGCTGACCGACACCACGGGGTACCCGGTCTGCATGGCAGTCCGCTCGGCGGCGCGGTGACGCGTGCCGGACTCGACGGTCGGGATCTTGTGGTCGGGGACCAGCTGGACGTTGGCGCGCACGATGCGGGACCCGTCGGTGGACAGGACCACGGCGCCGTCCATCTTCGACAGCTCACGCAGGCGGGTCGGCGCGAACTCCACGTCGAGCTCGAAGCCGCCGTCGCAGATCTCTTCCATCTGCTCGTCGTAGCCGAGGACGATCAGTGCGCCCGTGCGACCGCGCAGAATGCGCTCCAGGCCGTCGCGAAGTGCTGTTCCGGGAGCCAGCCGGGCTATCGTTTCGCGCAGCGCAGACGACGACTCGGCATCGTTCATCGCGCAATACTCCCGCTGAGGTAGACGTCACTTGTCGGGGACCGCCGCGGAAACACGTCCGGACCCGCGTTTAGATTACCTATCCATGAGTAGTACCTGGACTTTGCCCGACGACCTGACCCTGCCCGCACCGGTCGGCAGCTTCCCCGCCGCAGGTCAGCCCGTGCCGCAGCACTGGTCACGGTGCTTCGGGTGYGGCGACCAGTCGCCTGCCGGGATGTCGATGAGCTTCACGGCCGGGGAGGGGCTCGACGTGTGGGGCCGGCTCGAGGTGGCACCCCGCTACCAGGGCGGTCCGGGAGTGATCCACGGGGGCATCCTCTCGACCGCGTTCGACGAGGCGCTGGGCATGGTGTGCCGATCGATCGTCGACGGTCCGGTGGTCACGGGTCATCTCGAGATCGACTTCGCCAGGCCCATCCCGCTGGGTTCKGTCCTCGAATTCCACGCGCGCATCGACGGATCGATCCGCCGCAAGGTGTATGCGAGCGCCGAGGCGCGCATCGTCGAGGGGCCGACGGCCGACCCCGACGTGGTGGTGGCGACGTCGCGGGGGCTGTTCCTCACCGTCACCGCCGAGCACTTCGAGAAGACCAAGGATTTCGTGGACGGCGTGCCGGAGCGCCCGTTCGGCACGTCGTCGATCTGAACGACACCTCGATCCGACCGTCACCGCAGTGACGCGATGGCGGCCCCCAGGTTCCCGACCTCGGTGACCTTCATGCCCTTCGGGGCCGCCCCGGAGTCGAGGGGAACGATGGCGCGGGTGAATCCGAGGCGGAATGCCTCCGCGAGCCTGCGCCCGACGCCGGGTACCCGGCGGACCTCGCCGGCCAGTCCCACTTCGCCGAGGATCACCAGTCCATCCGGAACGGGCTTGTCCTTCACCGCGGACGCGACGGCGAGGGCCAGCGCGAGATCGGCGGACGGTTCGGTCATCCGCATTCCGCCGACGGTGGCCGCGTAGACGTCGTTCTTCGCGATCGGCACCCCGCACCGGCGGTCGAGCACGGCCAGGACCATGGCCACGCGGGCGCTGTCGAGCCCGCTCACGGCACGCCGGGGTGCGGGCATGGACGTGGCGGCCACGAGGGCCTGCACCTCGCCGAGGAGGGGCCGTTTGCCGTCCATCATGACGGTGACGGCGGTTCCGGGAACGGCCTCGGCGCGGTGGTGGAGGAACAGTCCGGACGGGTCGCTGATGCCGGCGATGCCGTCTTCCCGCAGTTCGAAGCAACCGACCTCGTCGGCGGCGCCGAAACGGTTCTTGACGCCGCGCACCATCCGCAGCGTGGAGTGCTTGTCGCCCTCGAAGTGCAGCACCACGTCGACGAGATGCTCGAGCGACCGTGGTCCGGCGACCGCGCCGTCCTTGGTGACGTGGCCGATGAGGAGCACCGGCACGCCGCTGGCCTTCGCGAGGGAGGTGAGGGCGCTGGTGACCGCCTTCACCTGGGTGACTCCGCCGACCACGCCGTCGACGTCCGCGGCCAGCATGGTCTGCACGGAGTCGACGATCAGCAGGGTGGGACGCACCTGCTCCACGTGGCCGAGGATGGTCGCGAGGTCGGATTCGGCGGCGAGGTAGACCCGCTCGTGGACGGCGCCGGTGCGGTCGGCGCGCAGTCGCACCTGTCCGGCGGATTCCTCACCGGTGACGTAGAGGGACCGGTCGTCCGGGCCGCGGCGTGCCCACTGGTGGACTACCTCGAGGAGGAGGGTGGACTTGCCGACGCCGGGTTCGCCGGCGAGGAGAACGACGGAACCGGGCACCACGCCGCCGCCGAGAACACGATCCAGTTCGTCGATGCCCGTGGGCTTGGCGCGGGTGGACGTGCTGTCGATCCGCGTGATCGGAGTGGCCGGGGTGGACGGAAGTACCGCTCCGGCCCCGGCTTTCGCGAGCGAGGCGCCGGGGCGGCTCGCGACGGACGCGACGATCGGGGCCTCGTCCATCGATCCCCAGCTACCGCACTCGGGGCACCGGCCGACCCATTTGGGAACCGTGCACTGGCACGACGAGCAGCGGAAGCTGGTTTTGAGTTTGGCCACCGGGCCAGCCTAGGTATCGGGTCCGACAGCGGACCCGATACGGCTGCTAGTGTCCGCCGCCCTCGGCTTCGGATCCGGGCGACGTGTCGGAGACGTGGCGCTCGGTCTCGTGGCCCGCGTCGACGGGAACGGACACGGTGACGTCGCCGGCCTTCTCGAACGCGAACGTGACGGGGAAGGTGAGGCCCGGGCGGACGCCCTCCTTCAGACCGTCCAGGGTGACGAGGACGACGTCGGCCGGTGCGTCGGCACTGGCGTCCTTCTGGCCCGCGGCCTCGGCGCCCTCAGCGGCTTCCTCGCCCGGCAGTCCGGCGACGAGCGCGGTCTGCGGAGCGATCTCCAGGCCGCCCGCCTTGTCGCCGAGGGTGACGGACCGCGCGAAGTCGGTGCTGATCCGGGTCAGCTTGTCCGGGGTGTCCTCGTTGTTGTTGATCGCGGTGAACGCGAGGACGGCATTGCCGCCCGGCTCGAGGCTGTACTCGGCGGAGTTGGGGTAGACCACGTGCACGTTCCGCAGGGCGATCGAGCCGACGTTCGCGCTGTTGCCGTTGACCGCGGCGACCTGACTCGACGTCTGAGTGATCTGGCCCGCGCTGCAGGCGGACAGCACGAGTGCTGCGCCGGCAGCGAGAGCGACGGCGGTAGCGACTCGGCGAGTCGACTTGTCGAGAGCAGTCACGAGTTGTCCTCCGGTGTCAGGTTCGCACTTCAACTAGGCAGAGTAGTAGTTCGTCCGCGTGGCCTGCTCGCTGGGTACTCACAATGGTTGTCTGCGTGCGGTTTCGGCGCTGGAGAACCGCCCGATCGGGGTGTCCGGAATGCACGTATCGGGGACCCTGTCAACCCCTACGGTCAGGCCATGATGCCCCTGACCTGCACCGTTGATGCGACCAGCTTCCGGACACGTGTTAAACTCGAATGATCGAAAGGGGCACGGGACAGATGATTTTTAAGGTCGGAGACACCGTCGTATACCCCCATCACGGTGCGGCGCTGATCGAAGCAATTGAAACCCGCACCATCAAGGGTGAGCAGAAGGAATATCTCGTTCTCAAGGTTGCTCAGGGCGATCTCACCGTACGGGTTCCCGCAGACAACGCAGAGTACGTGGGCGTACGCGACGTCGTCGGCCAGGAAGGTCTCGACAAGGTCTTCCAGGTACTGCGGGCACCGCACACCGAAGAACCCACCAACTGGTCACGCCGCTACAAGGCGAATCTCGAAAAGCTCGCGTCAGGTGACGTCAACAAGGTCGCCGAGGTCGTTCGGGACCTGTGGCGTCGTGAGCAGGATCGCGGCCTGTCCGCAGGAGAGAAGCGCATGCTCGCGAAGGCGCGGCAGATTCTTGTCGGCGAGCTTGCACTGGCCGAAGGCACCGACAGCGACAAGGCCGAGACCATCCTCGACGAGGTCCTCGCGGCCGCGTCCTAGACAGTCGCGATACACGCAGTGGCCGACGGAAAAGGTCCTGTAGTCGCGCTGGTTCCCGCCGCAGGTCAGGGAGTGCGTTTGGGCGAGAACAAGCCTAAGGCATTCGTTGATCTGGGTGGGACGACCATGCTGACACGCGCGGTCGACGGGCTCCTGCAGTCGGGGGCTGTCGACCGCGTCGTCGTGATCGTTCCGGAGGAGCTCGTCGAGTCGACGCGAACCCTCCTTCCCGGTGAGGTCACCGTCGTGGCCGGCGGCAGTGAGCGGACCGATTCGGTTCGCGCCGGACTCGCCGTCGCGGACGACGCAGAATATGTGCTCGTCCACGACGCCGCCCGTGCGCTCACGCCACCGTCGCTCATCGCGCGGGTGGTCGCGGAGCTGCGGTGCGGCCGCAACGCGGTCATCCCCGTCCTGCCGGTGACGGACACCATCAAGACCGTCGACGTTCTCGGCGCGGTCACCGGCACCCCCGAACGGTCCGAACTGCGGGCCGTGCAGACGCCGCAGGGTTTCACCGCGGAACTGCTCCGGCGCGCCTACGCCGCCGCCGACGGCATCGCCACCGACGACGCCGGCCTGGTGGAGCGCCTCGGGGAACGGGTGCGCAGCATCGTCGGAGAACCCACAGCATTCAAGATCACCACGCCGCTGGACCTCGTGCTGGCCCGCGCGCTGGTGGAAGAGGGAGCGCACTAGTGCGAGTCGGAATCGGGACGGACGTCCACCCGATCGAGCAGGGACGGCCGTGCTGGATGGCCGGCCTGCTGTTCGAGGACGAGAACGGCTGCGCGGGTCACTCCGACGGCGACGTGGCCGTTCACGCACTCTGCGACGCCCTGCTCTCCGCCGCCGGACTCGGCGATCTCGGCTCCGTCTTCGGAACCGGGCGGCCCGAGTGGTCCGGGGTGAGCGGTGCCGCGATGCTCGCCGAGGTACGCCGTCTCCTCGACGAGGACGACTTCGACGTCGCCAACGCCGCGGTCCAGGTGATCGGGAACCGGCCGAAGATCGGCCCACGCCGAAACGAGGCGCAGAAGGTGCTGAGCGACATTCTGGGCGCGCCGGTTTCGGTGTCCGCGACCACCACGGACGGGCTCGGGCTCACCGGGCGCGGCGAGGGGATCGCCGCCATGGCCACCGCGTTGGTCATTCCCGGTCGAAGCGCCAGGTAGGATCGCTGGTCGTGACCCTGCGCCTATTCGACACCGAGACGCGGGCCTTGCGTGACTTCGTTCCGCTGGCCCCTGGACACGCATCGGTGTACCTGTGTGGCGCCACGGTGCAGGGCGACCCCCATATCGGCCACGTACGCAGCGGCGTCGCATTCGACGTGCTGCGGCGGTGGCTGCTCGCCCACGACTACGACGTGGCGTTCGTCCGCAACGTCACGGACATCGAAGACAAGATCCTGAACAAGGCTGCGGAGGCGGGCAGGCCGTGGTGGGAGTGGGCCGCCACGTTCGAGCGGTCCTTCACCTGGGCTTATCAGCAGCTGGGCGTGCTGCCGCCGTCCATCGAGCCGCGGGCCACCGGGCACGTCACGCAGATGGTCGAGATGATGCAGCGCCTCATCGACAACGGCCATGCGTACGCGGCGGGCGGGGACGTCTACTTCGACGTCCGCAGCTACCCCCGGTACGGCAGCCTGTCGGGGCACAAGCTCGACGACGTCCACCAGGGCGAGAGCGCAGGCGAATGCAAGCGCGATCCCCGCGACTTCACGCTGTGGAAGGCGGAGAAGCCGGGCGAGCCGTCGTGGCCGACGCCGTGGGGCCGGGGCCGTCCGGGTTGGCACCTCGAATGCTCCGCGATGGCCGAGTTCTACCTCGGCGCCGCGTTCGACATCCACTGCGGTGGTCTGGACCTGGTGTTCCCGCACCACGAGAACGAGATCGCGCAGGCCAAGTGCGCCGGCGACGACTTCGCGCAGTACTGGCTGCACAACGGCTGGGTCACCATGGGTGGCGAGAAGATGTCGAAGTCGCTCGGCAACGTTCTCTCGGTGCCGAACGTGCTGAAAAAGGTTCGCCCGCAAGAGCTTCGCTACTACCTGGGCAGTGCCCACTACCGGTCGATGCTCGAATACTCCGACACCGCGCTCGACGAGGGGGCCGCGGCGTTCCGTCGGATCGAGTCGTTCGTCCTGCGTACGCAGGAGCGTGCCGGGGAGGTTCCGGTCGGCCTGTGGACCGAGGCGTTCGCTCGCGCGCTCGACGACGACCTCGCCGTCCCCGCCGCGCTCGCCGAGGTGCACGGCAAGGTCCGCGAGGGCAACATCGCGCTCGATGGTGGAGACCTCGAGGGTGCGCGCGAGATCGCGTCGCAGGTCCGGGCCATGCTCGGAATCCTCGGCGTCGACCCGCTGGACGAGCACTGGACTCAGGAGACCGCGGACGCGTCCGCGGCAACCGATGCCCTGGACGTTCTGGTCCGGGCCGAACTCGAGCGCAGGCAGAGTGCCCGCGCCGAGAAGAACTGGGCTGTGGCCGACGAGGTGCGTGACCGTCTCATCCGGGCGGGCATCGAGGTCACCGATACCCCCAACGGGCCCGAGTGGTCTCTCAAGGCAGGACAGTAGTAATGGCTGGAAATTCGAGTAGGCGCGGAGCCATCCGCAAGGCCGGTACCAAGAAGGGGCAGGTCGCCGGTTCCGGTGGCCAGCGCCGCAAGGGGCTGGAAGGTCGCGGCGCCACCCCGCCCGCGGAGGCCCGCACCAAGCATCCCGCCGCCAAGCGCGCCGCCCGCGCAGCCAGGGACGCCGACAAGCAGCCCGGCCGCGGTCGTCAGACCGCCGGGCGCAAGGTGCTCGACGGCCCGGAGAACGTGCTGGGCCGCAACCCCGTCGTCGAGTGCCTGCGCGCCGGCGTCCCCGCGACCGCGCTGTACGTCGCGGTCGGGACCGAGAGCGACGATCGCCTGAAGGAATCCGTTCAGCGGGCGGCCGACGCGGGCATCTCCATCCTCGAGGTTCCCCGGACCGATCTCGACAGGCTCAGTGCCAACGGCATGCACCAGGGCATCGCGTTGCAGGTGCCGCCGTACCGCTACGCGCACCCCGACGACCTGATCGCGGAAGCGCGCAAGCACCAGGAGGCGCCGCTGCTCGTGGCCCTCGACAACATCACCGATCCCCGCAACCTCGGTGCCGTCGTGCGCTCGGTGGCCGCGTTCGGCGGTCACGGTGTCGTGATCCCGGAGCGTCGCAGTGCGTCGGTCACCGCGGTCGCGTGGCGGACGAGTGCCGGTGCGGCAGCCCGCCTGCCGATCGCCCGCGCCACCAATCTCACTCGCACGCTGAAGGATTGGGCGTCCAAGGGCGTTCAGGTGGTCGGTCTCGATGCGGGTGGCGACACCACACTCGACGAGTTCGACGGCAGCGGCCCCGTGGTGGTCGTGGTCGGCTCCGAGGGCAAGGGGTTGTCGCGTCTCGTCCGCGAGAATTGCGACGCCATCCTCAGCATCCCGATGGCAGGGCCCGTCGAATCGCTCAACGCGTCCGTCGCCGCGGGTGTCGTGCTCGCCGACATCGCCCGCCGTCGCCGCGGCTAGGCTGCGGAACCGCGAACAGCACGGCGTCCTCGGGGAAGCCCGCACAACCGGTAGCGGTCCGAGAGCGTCGCTGTCGACGCTGTCGGCACCTACCGTAGACCTACAGTGTTGACAGGCTGGTACCAGCGGCGTTCACTGAGATCATCAGTGGCCGCGAGGTTGGAGGCCGGTCATGGCAATCACCGATATCAAGGAGTACGCGCACCTCACCCAGCAGGACGTCGAGGCGCTCGGATTCGAACTCGACGCACTTCGCCGCGACGTCGCGGAGTCCCTCGGGGAGAAAGACGCGACGTACATCCGCCGCACCATCGCGTTCCAGCGCGTGCTCGACGGACTCGCGCGACTGGTCATCCACGGAAGCCGGACGACCACGGGCGTGGTTCTCGGTACGACGGCACTGGGTACGGCCAAGAGCATCGAGAACATGGAGATCAGCCACAACGTCTCGCACGGCCAGTGGGACTGGATGAACGATCCCGAGATCCACTCGAGCACCTGGGAGTGGGATCAGGTGGGGCCGTCGTCGCAGTGGAAGTATGCGCACAACTTCCGTCATCACAAGTACACCAACGTGCTCGGAATGGACGAGGACGTCGGGTTCGGCGTCATGCGGGTCACTCGTGATCAGGAATGGCGTCCGATCCACCTGCTGCAGCCGATCCAGAATCTCCTGCTCGCGGCGTCGTTCGAATGGGGCATCGCGCTCCACGATCTGCTTCCGCCCAGTGCCGAAGACAGGGCGAGTCGGCGTCTGCGTCCACCGGTGCGAGATCTGCTCGGCAAGATCGCGCGGCAGATGTGCAAGGACTACGTGCTGTTCCCCGTTCTCAGTGGGCGGCGGTGGCGACGAACGCTGAAGGCGAATCTCGTCGCCAACCTCCTGCGGAACGTGTGGTCGTACGTCGTGATCTTCTGCGGGCACTTCCCCGACGGAGCGGAGAAGTTCACGCTCGCGGAACTCGAGCACGAAAGCCGGGCCGAGTGGTATCTCCGCCAGATGCTCGGCACCGCGAACTTCCGGGCCGGCGCCGTCATGGCCTTCATGAGCGGCAACCTGTGCTATCAGATCGAGCACCACCTCTTCCCCGACCTTCCCAGCAATCGGTACGCCGAGATCTCGACCGCGGTGCGCGGCCTGTGCGAGAAGTACGACTTGCCGTACACCACTGGTTCGCTTGCGCGGCAGTACCTTCTGACGCTGCGCACCATTCACAAACTGGCGCTGCCCAACCGGTTCCTCCGGGCGACGTCCGACGACGCGCCGGAGACGGCCTCGGAAGTGAAGTTCCGTGGGCGGTCGGCGCTCGGCGCCGATCCCGTGACCGGACGCCTTCGTGGGCTCCGGACCGCCCTGGCCGCAAGATAGACCGTCACCGCGGAATGGTCGACGCCACCGTTCGGTGGAAGCGGACCCGGTGCCCGGGCCGCAACTGCGCGGCCACCGGCAGATCGGCCTCGGCCACCACGGCGATCACCGGATAGCCGCCGGTCACCGGATGATCGGCCAGGAACAGGATGGGCCGACCGTTGGGCGGCACCTGCAACGCCCCCGCCACCATCGCCTCGCTCGGCATCTCTTCCGTCACGGCGCGGTGTAGCGGTCCCGGACCCTCGAGCCGCGCTCCCACACGATTGGTGTCGGAGCTGACCGTCCACGTCTCGCGGAGAAGGGCTGCGACGGACGCTGGTGTGAACCAGTCGTCCCGCGGTCCGAGCCGGACACGCATCATCAGGGGATCCTCGGGAGCGACGGGTGGGGGGATGATCTCGTCCGCAGGCCAGTCGCCGGCATCTGCACCGACCAGCAGCCGATCACCGTCGGCGACGGGATCGGGGCCGATCCCCGACAGAGTGTCGGTGGACCGGCTCCCCATCACCGCGGGCACGTCGAAACCTCCGCGCACCGCCACGTAGCTGCGAAGTCCCTCCGACGCGAACGCGATCTCCAGCAGGTCGCCGGTAGCCAGGTGCAGCATCGTGTAGTCGGGCCGGGGTTCGGAGTTGACGGTGACGGGGCTGCGGGCGCCCGTAACGGCGACGGAGACGGTCCCGGCCGCACGCACCGCGAGCCCGCCCAGCGTGACCTCCAGCGTGGCTGCGCCGGAGTGGTTGCCCACCAACCTGTTTGCGCTGTCGTGCGCGTCTCGGTCGGCGGCACCCGACTCGCCGACCCCAATCGACGCGTAACCGGGGCGGCCCCGATCCTGCACGGTGGTGAAGGGTCCGGTGCGCACGACCTCGAGCCAAGCCATCGTTCGATTGTCCCGCATCCGCAGGTCTGCTGGATACGCTCTCGTCGGATCAGTCGCTCAGGAGACTGCGGTGTAGCCGTGCGCGGCAGCGACTTCGGTGGACAGCAGCTGTCCGTCGTGGGTGGACAGTCCCTCGGCGAGTCCGGGCACGGTCGCGGTGGCTTCCTTCCAGCCCTTGTCGGCGAGCGCGACGACGTAGGGGAGGGTGGCGTTGGTGAGGGCGTAGGTGGAGGTGCGGGGGACGGCGCCGGGCATGTTGGCGACGCAGTAGAAGACGGAGTCGTGGACCTGGTAGGTGGGTTCGGCGTGGGTGGTGGGTCGTGAGTCCTCGAAGCARCCGCCCTGGTCGATGGCGAYGTCGACSAGCACCGAGCCGGGCTTCATCCGCGAGACGAGGTTGTTGGAGACGAGGGTGGGGGCCTTGGCACCGGGGACGAGGACGGCGCCGATGACCAGGTCGGCGTCGAGGACGGCCTGCTCGAGTTCGAGGCTGTTGGACGTGATGGTCTTGACCTGGCCCTGGTAGAGCGCGTCGATCTCGCGGAGGCGGGCGATGGACAGGTCCAGGACGGTGACGTCGGCCTGCATGCCGTAGGCGATCGCGATCGCGTTCTTGCCGGAGACGCCGGCGCCGATGACGACGACCTTGGCGGGGCGCACACCGGGGACGCCGCCCATCAGGACGCCGCGGCCGCCGCCGTGGCGCATGAGGTGGTAGGCGCCGGCCTGCGGGGCGAGGCGTCCGGCGACCTCGCTCATCGGGGCGAGCAGCGGGAGGGAGCCGTCGGCGCCGACGACGGTCTCGTAGGCGATGGAGGTGGTCTTCGACGCGAGCAGGGCGTCGGTGCACTCCTTCGACGCCGCCAGGTGCAGGTAGGTGAACAGCACCTGGTCCTGGCGCAGGCGGGCGTATTCCTCGGCGATGGGCTCCTTGACCTTCAGCAGGAGGTCGGCAGTGTCCCATACCTGGTCGGCGGCCTGAAGGATCTGGGCGCCTGCGGCTTTGAAATCTTCGTCGGCGAAGGACGAGCCGATGCCTGCGCCGGATTCGATGACGACTTCGTGGCCGCGTTCGCTGAGTTCGTGGACACCGGCGGGGCTGATGGCCACGCGGTATTCGTGGTTCTTGATTTCGCGGGGGATGCCGATCTTCATGAGAGCTCCGTGCTGTCGAAAATTCGATTGGTAGGTGCCAATAGTGAAGAAAACGACCATTCATGCCAAGAGTTGTGAAGATAATTCTCAAAACGGCGGTGCTGGCTCGCGACTATTCGAATGCGGGCACCCTGAGTCGGTCCTCGTCGAACGATGTTCGGAGTGTGGCTCCGCCCCGTGAGTACTTATTAACCGCCCGACGTTAAGAAGTACTCACGGGTGGCGGAGCCGCAGGATCAGCATGGCCGTGTGCAGCGACGTCCGGGACTCGGCGTCGTCGAGGTCGACACCGAGCAGGCGCTGGATGGTAGCGAGTTTCGCGTAGAGCGTGGGGCGAGAGAGGTGGAGCTGTTTCGCGAGTTCCGTCTTGTTGCCACCGAGTTCGAGGAAGCTGCGCAGGACGTCGACGCTGTCGCCGCCGTGCCGCGCCTGATGCTCCAGCAGGCCGCGGAGTTCGGTCTCTGCGAAGGCCTGCACCCGCGGATCGGTCCGGATGAGGGCGAGGAGACCGCGCAACCGGATGTCGGCTGCACGGTGAAAGACCTTGTCGCCCGGTGGCAACGACAGCGCGACCTCGGCGATGTGAGCGGATTCCGTCAGGCCGCCCGCGGCGTCCAGGAGCCGGGTCGACTCGGGACCGACGCCGATCGTGCACTGCAGGACGCCGTCGAGCCGGGCGAGCGCGGCACGGATCGCCGTGCAGAGTTCGGGCAGCGCGTCGGGTGTGGACGCCGGTGGATGGGACAGGAGCACGTCGATCTGTCCGGCGCGGGTGTTCGCGGTGAGTGCGGTTTGCCGCGACGTCCGGACCGCGTGGCGGACGGCGTCCAGCATGTTCACTCGGCGTCGCTGCGCGAGAACCTGGTCGGCGCTGAGGGTTTCGCTGACCCGGACGGTCATCGGCAGGTAGGTTAGTGCCGGCCGGAGGCCGAGCGCATGGGCGCGCGCGGTCGCCTCGGCCTCGTCCTGGATGCGTCCGCGGCGGAGTTCGTCGACGAGTCCGCTCTGGGCCTGCTGCTCGAGTGCGGTCCGGTCCTGCTCGACCATGCGGTTCAGTGCGAGCGCCTGCGCGGCACGCTCGAGGGTCATCCGCGCCCGACCTTCGGCGGCGACGGGTCGGGGGGCGACGAGTCGTCCCCATCCCTGCCGATGTGCGCCGACGGGCGTCGTCGTCCACGACTCCGGACCGTCGACCGCGGTCTGGTGCGACACGGGCGTCAGCCGCGACCGACGTTCCCACTCGGCGAGGAGGTCCGCCGCCGTGGTCCCCTCCGCGGCGAACGCCAGTACCTGCCGGTTGAGGTCCTCGAGGACGATCGGGGCGCCGAGCATGCCGGCTGCGGCGTCGACGATCTCACCGAGCGACGCCCGTTTCATGCTCAGGTCGGTGAAGACCTCGTGCGCGTGCCGTGCGAAGGCGACCTCGTCGTACTGCTCCGCGACGATCGAGCGGTGTACTTCCTCGGTGACCTCGACGAACCGGATCTGACGGTGCAGTGCGATGACCGGAAACGACAGTCTGTCGGCGGCGCGCGCAACCCCGTCCGGCACGGTGTCGACGTGGACGCCGAGTTCGACGACGAGTCCGGCTGCGCCCGCCGCGGCCAGTCCCTCCAGGTACGCCACGCTCGACGAGTCGTCCGCGAGCGGCTGGCCGGTGGTGAGGACGAGTTCGCCACCCTGGAGGAGGTTCGACAGATCGGGTAGATCGCTGACGTGCACCCATCGGACCGGTCTGTCGAGCGGTCCGCCGCCGATCACCTCGGGTGTTCCCGCCTGCACGACCGGGAGCGCCAGGATGTCGACGATGGTGGGCTGCATTTACGCAGTGTAAATCAGAAGTCGGGATTCCTTACAGATCGTCGGGCTCCAGTGCCTGGTTGACGGACCAGAGTGAAGACATCGCACTTCGCGCGGAGTTTCCGCGTATCGGCTCTCTCGGTAAGGACACCCATGACACACAGCGACGGCGCAGCGCAGGCCCGGACCATCCAGCACTGGTTCGACAACAAGAGTTTCACGGGCACGAGCGGTAGCACCGCTCCGGTGACGAATCCGGCGACCGGTGCCGTCACCGGTCAGGTCGCCCTCGCCAGCGTCGAGGACGCCCGCGCCGTCATCGACGCCGCCGCCGCCGCGTTCCCCGCCTGGCGCGACACCTCCCTCGCCAAGCGCACCCAGGTGATCTTCACATTCCGGGAACTGCTCAACGCCCGCAAGSGCGAACTCGCCGAAATCATCACCGCCGAGCACGGCAAGGTCGTCTCCGACGCCCTCGGCGAAGTSTCCCGCGGCCAGGAAGTCGTCGAATTCGCCTGCGGCATCGCCCACCTGCTCAAAGGCGGCATGACCGAAAACGCCTCCACCAACATCGACGTCTCCTCCCTCCGCCAACCCGTCGGCCCGGTCGGSATCATCTCCCCGTTCAACTTCCCCGCCATGGTCCCGATGTGGTTCTTCCCCATCGCCATCGCCGCCGGCAACACCGTCGTCCTCAAACCGTCCGAGAAGGACCCGACCGCCGCGATCTGGATGGCCGAACTCTGGGCCGAGGCCGGACTCCCGGCCGGGGTGTTCAACGTGCTGCAGGGCGACAAGACCGCCGTCGACGAACTGCTCACCAACCCCGCGATCAAGGCGATCAGTTTCGTCGGCTCCACCCCCATCGCCCAGTACGTGTACGCCACCGGCACCGCCCACGGCAAACGCGTCCAGGCGTTGGGTGGGGCGAAGAACCACGCCATCGTCCTCCCGGACGCCGACCTGGACCTCGCCGCCGACGCCATGGTCAACGCCGGCTTCGGCTCCGCCGGGGAACGCTGCATGGCCATCAGTGCCCTGGTCGCGGTCGGCGACATCGCCGACGAGTTGGTCGCCAAGATCAAGGACCGCACCGACACGTTGAAGATCGGCGACGGCACCCACGAYTCCGACATGGGACCGCTGGTGACCAAGGTGCACCGCGACAAGGTCGCCTCCTACATCGACGCCGGCGAGAAGGACGGGGCCACGATCGTGGTCGACGGCCGACAGGTGCAGGCAAACGGCGGCAAGGACGGATTCTGGCTCGGCCCGACCCTGATCGACCACGTCACCACCGACATGTCCGTGTACACCGACGAAATCTTCGGGCCCGTCCTGTCCGTCATCCGCGTCGACTCCTACGACGAGGCCCTGGAACTGGTGAACTCGAGCCAGTTCGGCAACGGCACCGCCATCTTCACCAACGACGGCGGCGCCGCCCGGCGGCGGCGG